>JAHZKU010000210.1 GCA_022600255.1 Actinomycetes bacterium
GAGCCCATCGCTGTGGATATGGGCGAGGATGCTGAGGCTGCGGTGAAAGCGACAACCCAATCCTGGGCGGACGCCGTCGCGAAGGGGATTTCGGCACACCCGGGGGACTGGCACATGTTGCAGCCACTCTGGGTCGCCGACCTAGACCCGGCCCGTGATCCGATGCGTCGTGCGGCAGACACCCCGTGAGCGGCCCACTCAACATCGGCATCGTCTGCCCCTACGCCTGGGACGTTCCCGGGGGCGTGCAGTTTCACATTCGGGACTTAACCGCAGCCTTGACCGCCGAAGGCCATCAGGTCAGCGTGCTTGCACCGGCCGACTCTGACGAGGGATTGCCGGACTATGTAACGTCCACGGGCCGGCCGCTGGCGGTGAAGTACAACGGATCGGTGGCACGCCTAAACGTCGGAATGCGCTCGACCAAGCGGATTCGGAACTGGATTCGCGACGGTGAGTTCGACGTGATGCATGTACACGAGCCGATTGCCCCTGGCGTGGCCAACGTGGCGGTGTGGTCTGCACAAGGGCCCATTGTGGCCACCTGGCACTCCTCGATAGAGAAGTCGCGTGCGCTCAACGCGAGTTTCTACCTGGCGCAAACCATCATGGAAAAGGTGCGCGGTCGGATCGCAGTCAGTGAACTGGCAAGGCGGACCCTGGTGACCCACTTGGGAGGCGATGCTGTCCTGATCCCTAATGGGGTCGATTGCGGCACATTCACCGAGGCCGAACCGTTCGAGGGTTATCCCGGCCCAGGCAAGACGCTGTTCTTCCTCGGTCGAGCGGCCGAACCAAGAAAGGGTCTGCCGATCTTGTTGGCCGCAATGCCGGCAATCATCGAGCAAAACCCCGACATTCGCGTCCTCCTAGCTGGGCCCAGCGATCCAGCAGAGATCAAGAAGAAACTGCCCCAAGACGTGGCTGACCGTTTGAACTTCCTAGGCCTCGTGAGCGAAGAGGACAAGGTCCGGGCATTCCATTCTGCCGACATCTACGTGGCCCCGAACACCGGCGGTGAATCGTTCGGCATCGTCCTGCTAGAGGCGATGGCCTCCGGCACTCCAGTCTTAGCCAGCGACTTGGAGGCGTTTAGGCGTGTCCTTGACGGAGGTAAGGCTGGCGCTGTCTTTGAGAACGAGAATCCTGAGGACTTGGCCCGGGTGGCCAACGCCTTGCTGGCTGATTCCCAGATGCGGGCAGACTTGCAGGAAAAGGGCCGGCACCGCGCGTGGTTGTACGACTGGGGTCGCGTCACCAAAGAGATCGTTGATGTCTACCGGAGTGTGCGAACCCCCGGTGAGATCGTCACGGAGGATTTCCGAGGCCAGCTCGGCGGTCGATTTGCCCGTCGCTCTGGCTGGCGCAGCGACTCCAATGAGGCGACGGCTGATGCTGCCGAAGTCTCACCTCCCGGTGCCGTTTCATGAGTTGGTGGGTTTGGCTGCTCATCGCCGTGGTTCTGGTGGTCGCAATCTGGTATCTGTCTTCGCAGGCTGGGAGACTTGATCGGCTACACCGTCGGGTAGACGCTGGGCATGTCAGCCTGCAGGCGGCACTCATGCGCCGGGCCGCCGTCGCGGCAGAAGTCGCCGGGGAGATGTTGCCGGATCCCAGCTCCGCAGCCCTGATCGCCGAAGCGACCAAGAATGCGCGCAGAACAGCCGAGAGTGACGATGTCACAAGGAGTGTGGCCGAATCGGAGTTGACGCTGGTCTTAGCGGGGGTATTCGATGACCAGGAGTCCGTGCAGGAGCTGTCAGAGGCGACCGATGGTGAGTTGCTGGAGGAGCTGGCCAGCGCATGTCGTCGCGTCGAGATGTCGCGCCGCTTCTTGAACGATGCTGTTCGCGCTTGCAGTGACGTGCGACAGCAACCCCTGGTGCGGTACTTCCGGCTAGCCGGGCGGACCCCGTGGCCGCAGGCGTTCGACATGGCGGACGGGCCGCCGGAGGGCTTCGGCGTGCGTTAGATCTTCGCTCAATCACACCGGTTAGGGTCAGATTAGAATCGGCCCTAACATGGAAAGCAGGCGTCGTGTCGGACATCGCCGCACGCCACGCACATCCACGAAAAGGCGGCTGGTGAGCCGATCGCAGCAGCTAACCGGCGGCCGTAGAGCCGCCTGAGTAAGGAGAAGCCGGTGACCACGCAAGCAGAGCAAGAGGCGTCTGGGCCGTCGCCCGCCGTTGGCACGTTGCGCGTGAAGCGAGGCATGGCGGACATGCTCAAGGGCGGCGTCATCATGGATGTCGTGACCCCCGAGCAAGCCAAGATCGCCGAAGACGCTGGTGCGGTGGCGGTGATGGCGCTGGAACGCGTCCCAGCCGACATTCGTGCCCAAGGCGGCGTGTCGCGGATGAGCGACCCCGACATGATCGACGGCATCATCGAAACCGTTTCCATTCCGGTCATGGCCAAAGCGCGAATTGGCCATTTCGTAGAGGCACAGATTCTGCAGTCGCTGGGCGTGGACTACATTGACGAATCCGAAGTCCTCACCCCAGCCGACTACAGCAATCACATCGACAAGCGGGGTTTCACCGTGCCGTTTGTTTGCGGTGCCACGAACCTCGGTGAAGCGCTCCGTCGGATCACCGAGGGGGCCGCGATGATTCGTTCCAAGGGTGAAGCTGGTACGGGCGACGTTTCCAACGCCACCACGCACATGCGCAAGATTCGTGACGAAATCGCGAAATTGGCCAGCCTGCCCGAGGACGAGTTGTATGTCGCCGCCAAGGAACTGCAGGCACCATATGACTTAGTGGCCGCCGTCGCCAGTGCGGGCCGCCTCCCCGTGGTGCTGTTCACCGCTGGCGGCATCGCCACACCGGCTGATGCGGCCATGATGATGCAACTCGGGGCTGATGGGGTATTTGTTGGCTCCGGAATCTTTAAATCGGGCAACCCGGAAACGCGAGCGCGTGCGATCGTGCGGGCGACGACCCACTACGACGATCCTGAGGTCTTGGCTGAGGTTTCCCGCGGGCTCGGTGAGGCGATGGTCGGGATCAATGTCGAGGAACTGCCGGTGGATCACCGTTTGGCAGAACGCGGTTGGTGACCGCAAGGATCGGAATCCTGGGGCTGCAAGGAGACGTCGCTGAGCATGCTCGTGCGCTGATGTCGGTGGGCGCCGATCCGGTCGTCGTCAGGTCTGCGCAGGACTTGGCAGGTGTTTCCGGCCTCGTGATCCCGGGTGGAGAGTCCACCACAATTTCACAACTGGCTGTCACACTTGGCCTGTTGACTCCGATACGGGACGCCATTGCTGCGGGTCTTCCTGCGTTCGGTACCTGCGCGGGCATGATCATGTTGGCGAACGAGGTCTTGGATGGCCGGCCAGATCAGGAACAATTTGGTGGTCTGGACATCACGGTGCGGCGCAACGCGTTTGGGCGCCAAGTAGATTCCTTCGAATCCCCCGTAGTCGTGGCAGGCGTCCCCGGGAGCAGCTTCCCGGGGGTGTTCATTCGAGCGCCTTGGGTGGAAAGAGTCGGCCCAGACGTGGAAGTCCTAGCGCAGGTCCCTGGGCCGCGGCCTAGTGAGCGTGGACTGTCGGTCGGAAACCAAAGCAACCTGCCACCCACCGGAGGTGTTGGGACCGAGCCAGTCCCGCGCGATACCTTGGGTGGCGGGGATCGGATCGTTACTGTTAGGCAAGGGTCAGTACTGGCAACCGCGTTTCATCCGGAGATCACGCATGATGATCGGCTGCATGCGCTGTTCTTGACGATGGTTTGAGTGCTGCGGCTACGGGACAGTGCGTCCGGTGGCCGATAAGACGAAGGAGTTCTATGTCAGGGCATTCCAAGTGGGCCACGACCAAGCACAAGAAGGCGGCCATCGACGCCAAACGCGGAAAACTGTTTGCCAAACTGATCAAGAACGTCGAGGTTGCAGCCCGACAGGGTGGGGCCGACATGGCTGGCAATCCCACATTGTTTGATGCGGTCCAGAAGGCCAAGAAGAACTCGGTGCCGAATACGAATATCGAAAGGGCCGTCAAACGTGGCTCTGGCGCCGAGGCTGGCGGGGCCCAGTACGAAGTCATCATGTACGAGGGGTATGGCCCGGCCGGGGTCGCTTTCCTCATCGAATGCCTCAGCGACAACCGCAACCGGGCCGCTGGCGAAGTCAGAACCGCCATGACCCGACACGGTGGCTCGATGGCAGACCCTGGTTCGGTGTCCTATATGTTTGCTCGCCGGGGCGTGGTGATGGTTCCTAGCGAGCAGACGACCGAGGATGCTGTGATGGAAGCGGTCTTGGAAGCTGGCGCCGAAGAGGTCAATGCGACCGGAGACGCGTTTGAAGTGGTGTGTGACCCGAACGACGTGGTGTCGGTGCGCACCGCCCTGCAAGCAGCGGGCATCGACTACGATTCGGCCGAAGCCACCTTCATCCCGAGTGTCACCGTGGCCCTGGAGAAGGCCGATGCGCTGAAGGCGCTCAATCTGGTAGAGGCGTTGGAGGATTCCGACGATGTCCAGAA
>JAHZKU010000211.1 GCA_022600255.1 Actinomycetes bacterium
AGGATGGTGGACTGTAGTCAATCCAGTCCAAGATGACCTCTGGTGGGCCGTCGTTCTTGGCACTGGGTGCGGCCGAGGGTGAAGATTTGTCTTGTATGGCGCTGCCACCGTCGCGCAAAGTTGGGGTCGCAGAGGGTTGCGTTTGGGCGGGCGCTTGCGCCAACTCCGTTGTGTTCCGGCTCTGGCCCCAAGCCAGGATTCCGGTGGCCAGCAAGGCAAACACCCCGATGAGCCCCACGATCTTGGTGGTCGGCGACAACAGGGGCGGCTTCGCGGCATCGTCACCCGGGTCTGACACTGATTTCTCGTCCACGCGCGCTAGCCTAGGCCAGCATCTGGGTTTGGTAGGGGCATTCGCCGGAATCGGGCCATAGGGATCCACTTCGCGATGCTCACCGAGCACAGGCATCGCTATCCGCAGTCCGCTACAGACCCATCGGGACCTCAGGAGCCCGGGGCAGTCCCGGAGATGATGGGCCGGGGCCAGGCTGACCGATGAGGCAGCGCGAGCGTCGCGCTACGGGACAAGGATGATTTTGCCCCGCACATGGCCTTCTTCAAGCCGCTGGTACGCAGCCGCCGCGTCCGCGAGCGGGTAGTGAGCGGCGACGTCCACTTTGAGATCCCCACTGTCAATCAGTCGTGCCAACTCGGTTAGATCCGCCGGCGATGGGTGGACGAAGATGTAGGCACCAGCGCGCTTGCGGGCGCCCTCGCCGTCGGCGATCGAGCCCACTCGGCCACTCGGCTTAAGCACGGCGTCGCTTTGCTCCAAAGCGTCGCCGCCGATGAGGTCCACCGCGACGTCTATTCCGGCGGGCGCAAGTTTCTGGACCGCGTCGACCAACCCAGGGCCGTAGGTCACCGGTTCCACGCCCAAGCCGGTTAGGTAGGCGTGGTTGTCTGGGGATGAGGACCCGATCACCCTCGCTCCAGCCAAGCGGGCTAGCTGCACAGCAAACTGTCCAACTCCACCTGAGGCGTTGTGTACGAGCACAGTTTCACCACGTTGGATTCCCAACCGCGTCAGGAGTTGATAGGCCGTTAGGCCCACCAGTGGAACCGCTGCTGCGGTGATCAGGTCGATGGTAGTCGGCGCCGCAGCTAGTAGCCGGGCTGGCGCCACCATGGCCTCGGCAGCGGTGCCGTGCTCGATGAGGTCCATACGGGCGTAGCCAAACACCGAATCGCCAACTTGAAAATCTGTGACAGCTGGCCCGATGGCCGTGATGGTCCCGGCCACATCCCAGCCGGGGACCACCGGGAACCTCGTCTCGATCGCTGCAGCGAGATATCCGTGCTGCGCTTTGTAGTCAACCGGATTGATCCCGGCCCCAGCGACGCTCAGCTCCACGCAGTCCGGGCCCAGCGGCATCGGCGGGATGTCTCCGATCTTGAGCTCGCAGACCTTTCCGAATTGTTCGTAGTAGGCAGATCGCACCACGGGCAGCGTCCTATCAACTGGAGGGGTTGGCTGCCCAGACTACTGCCGCCAGCGGGTGCGAAGCTCCTCCGGTGTCCGGGAACATCGGCTTGCGAGCCGCGGCCAGGTCGAGTGCGCCGGGAGGCCCTACCCTGGCGCCGTGCTCACTAGACCGCCTTGAGGCCAAGGGCGCCGGACGGCTTGCGTGCGTTGTGAAAGTTAGGTGACGGGGCGAAGCTTCTGGGGGCTGCGTACCATGCTCATCTGGTCGCACGCGTTACAGGAGACCATGTCGTAGGTCGCTAGGGTGCCACGGGTGGTGGAGTAGTCGCGGAACTGGTCCGCGATCTTGGCAGGTTCGCTGCAGAGGGGGCATTCGGTATCTACCTGGATCATGTCGCTAGTTTGCCGCTATCGGAGATGTGCCACAAGCGGAATTGCGACATGATTGCGACACAAAGCGGTAACAACTGGGGTTGTCCACTTTGTACGGATTCTTATCGGCCTGTCCGCCGAGTGCAACAACGGGCCAGGCCCAGCGACTCCGACCCGTGCGGTCTCCACTGAGGTCGCTGCGACCTTTGGTGGTTGTTGCGCTCTGGGCCTGCATCACAGCGTGATCTGCGGGAAAGTGAGGTTGTGGACAAGGCGCCGAACCAAATTCTGATCGTGGATCAGTCGTCGGCGTTCACCGAATCCCTGTCTGGAATGCTGCTGGAATTGTGCCCTCGGTCTCGCATTCGACTCGCACACAGTGTCAATGCTGCGCTGAGTGAGATCACGACCAACAAGCCCGACGTGGTGCTAGCTGCGCTGAACCTAACGGACCACTCTGGGGAATTCGTGGTGCAGGTCCTGTCGCAACACCTCGCCAGCCGTCCGATCATTGTGTTGGGCGAGGCCGACTCGGAGGAGTTGGAAGCACAGGTGTTCGAGGCAGGCGCCCAGGACTATCTGGTAAAGGGCCAAGTGAGCGCACAAACGTTGCGGCGAGCAATTCGATATGCCGTCCAGCGATCCGAGCTGCAAACCCAGTTACGAAAGATGGCGCTCTACGACGAACTGACGGGGCTACCCAATCGCAGACTGTTGCAAGAGCGGGCTGCACTGCACCTCGCCACAGCGCATCGTACTGGCCAGCGGGTGGCTGCGCTTTTCGTCGATATCGACAAGTTCAAGGAGATCAACGATCAGCGCGGCCACAGCATCGGTGACGAAGTTCTGGTTACGGTCGGCCGCGCCTTGGAAACCCAAGTCAGGCGTACCGATTCGGTCGCACGATGGGGCGGTGATGAGTTCGTGGCGCTGGCTGTGGTGGACAATCCCGAAACGGTGAGCATCATCGCGGACCGCCTCAAATCCGCGATTGAGTCACAGGCTTACCCGCAAGGACTGCAACTACGGGCAACGATCGGTGCCGCGTGGCAGGAGACCCCGCTCCAACGAATCGTCGACGTGATTCATGCCGCCGATGTGGCGATGTACAAGCTACGGGGCGGCGACCACTGGCAGACCCCCGCAGTCATCGCAACGCAGCGTTCCCCCGCAGCCGATCCCGCCGGGGCGCAGCGCTGAGTAGCCGGGGGCGTCGGAACGTCGTCCTACCCGGCCGGACCAAAACTTGACGCGGGAGTTTGTGAGATCTCGGACGACTGACGGCGCAGCCGGTGTTCGTCCCAAGAGTCGCGCAGTCCACGAGCCAATTGGGAGAATTTGCCGGGCAGATTAGGCCAGACTTACCTCTATGGACGTTAACGAGACGATGTTGCCTGGCGTCGGCATGCGGTACGAGTTCAATACTGTCAAAGGTGAGCGATTCGGCATGATCGCGTATCGAGATGGTCGAATGGATCTGGTCTCCTACTCCGACGATGACCCCGATGAGTGCATCAGTATGGTGCGGCTGGATCGGACAGAAGTGGAAACGGTCGCCGAGATCATGGGTGCACCGAGGATCACCGCACGAATCGCCGACCTCACGCGAGAGATTCCTGGCTTGGTCTCGGCCCAGATCGAGGTCCCGCCGAACTCCCCTTACATCGGCGAAGAACTCGGCGAGACGCGTTGTCGCACCCGCACTGGGGCTTCCATCGTGGCGATGGTGCGGGGAACCAAGGTGGTCTCCTCGCCGACACCGCAGGAGCGGTTGGCGGTCGGTGATGTCTTGGTGGTAATCGGTACAGAGACCGGCATCGATGAGGTTCGGAAACTCATCTCAGGCGGCTGACAGATGGAACTGGAAGCATCCATCCTGCTCGAACTGGGAGTGCTGCTGCTGGTGCTCACCACAATGTCAGGCCTGGCGTGGCGGATCGGTTTCTCAGCCGCGCCACTCTTCCTTGTGGCCGGGCTGGCAGCCGGTGAGGGTGGGCTGGTCCCCTTTACGCACTCGTTCGACTTCTTGGAGGTCGCCGGTGGTATCGGGGTGCTGCTTCTGCTGCTGACCCTTGGCCTAGAGTTCTCCGCAGCAGAGTTCACCGCCACCATGAAACGCCATGCTCCCACCGGGGTCATAGATTTTGTCCTCAATGCACCACCGGGGTTCATTGCCGGACTCATGCTGGGGTTGGACTGGCGCGCCAGTCTGGCCTTGGCTGGGATCACATATATCTCCTCGTCCGGCATTATCGCCCGCCTGCTCAGTGATCTTGGGCGCTTGGGTAATCGCGAGACGCCCGCCGTGTTGTCGGTGTTGGTGTTGGAGGACGTGGCGATGGCGGCCTATCTGCCACTGCTGGGCGCTGTGCTGGTTGGGGGCCACTTGGTCGCGGGCGTACTCGGATCGATCGTGGCTGTGCTGATCACACTCTCGGTGATCTGGTTGACGCAACGAACTGAGAAGGCCGCGAACTGGCTCTTCACACACGATGACGAGGAGCAAGTCCTGTTTCGCGTTCTGGGTATTACGTTCGCAGTGGCAGGACTAGCCGAACTTGCAGGTATCTCCGCAGCGGTTGGGGCATTCCTCGTCGGCCTAGCCATTCCCAGCCCAGCCGCCGAACGGGTCCGAGAAATCCTGCGCCCCTTGCGGAATCTATTTGCCGCGCTGTTCTTCTTCGTCTTTGGGTTAGGGATTGATCCTGGGGAGTTGGGTCCGGCGCTGCCCGCCGCCTTCGCGTTGGCCTTCGTGACAATCTTCACCAAGCTGGGCACCGGCTGGTTTGCCGCCGGACGCGAAGGCGCCAGTGTTCGTGGGAAATTGCGCGCGGGAACGGCATTGATTGCGCGCGGCGAGTTCTCAGTCGTGATCGCTGGCTTGGCGGTGGCGGCGGGCTACGTGGCATTGGGTCCAGTCGCCTCGGCCTACGTTCTAATCGTTGCCGTCGTTGGCCCCGTGCTGGCCCGCTCATCCGATTGGCTGGCTGCAGTCTTTCTGAAGCAACCCAAACCCAAGCCAAAACGGGAACCCGGCACCGACCATCAGAAGCAGGATTCTGTGGATGCCAACGAGTAGCGGGGCTACAAGAACGGGTAGCTACGCGAATCTGATGCACCAAGACGCGGTGAGGTTGCGGCCTTGATCGGCCGCGCCCTGCAGGCGAATGCGAAACCGAGTCTGAGCGTGAGCTGATCCAAGAGTTCAGAGCACCAAGACACGCCGACGGTGCCGCCGGGTGGGACGCTAGCTTCGAAGCCTCATGGCTTTCGACAAACCCTAGTCGCTAAGTCTGAAGTCGGGGCATGGGGCCAGCGGGCAACCGGAGCGGGTCTGGGGCAAGCTGCAAGGCCACTGAAGTTGATCCACGATGTCCAAACCCCGGGCAACATGCCATGGCAGTTGCGCCCACCCCACGTGTCGAGGCCTAGGAAGCAGGTGGGGCGAAGAACTCAAGCGCGATATTGTCTGGATCGCGGAAGCTTAGTCCCGACCCGTAGGGTGCATCGACGATGCCGCCATGTTCGATTCCGAGTTCATCTAGGTGTCGGGCCCATTCTTCAAGTTCGGCGCGTTCGGCCACGCCGAACGCCACGTGGTCCAATCCTGCACGGAACTCGCTGAAGGATCCTCCAGTGCCTTGGCTCACGAATTGGTGGAGGCCGATGCCTTGGCCAGCGGGCAGCATGAAGACTGTATGGTGAAAGCCCTCGACGTCCTCATCCAGAGCGGGCTCAAGCCCGAAAAGTCGTCCGTACCAAGGCGCGCTGACACTGAGGTCTGAGACGGTCAGGGCTACGTGGCCGATTCCGGGGAAGCTCTTCATTAAGGGATCCTCACGTTTCTCTGCCCCTGTCTGGGGTCAGAATGACCATGCTACTCAGCAGGTTGGTGGTCGCCAGCCGTGACACTCGAGGCGTCGCTGTCATCCCTCACATAGGTCACCGCACGTCGCGCCGTACGATTCACCAGAAGCTGAAAGACGTCGGGTCGAGCGTAGTGCCCGTTGGGGTCGAAGGCCTGCTTGGCTGCCATCGGTGCCGCTGTCTCGATCTCAGCCAAGACGATTCCGGCCTCGCCGACCAGTGGCCCTGCCAGGATCGTCCCATCCGGTGCAACTATTGCCGTTGTGCCTCGCGAGAGCAGGTCTTCGTCCTGGCCATACAGGTCGTCTCGCCCTGGGATGTCTCCTGGGATATCGCTACCGCGCAGGAAAGGGCTGGCGCCGATCACATAACAGCGTCCCTCCTTGGCTATGTGTTGCAGTGTTGGGACCCATTGATCGCTGTTGTCCCAGGTGGGCGCCACGTAGATGTCGATCCCTTCGCCGTAGAGTGCGGCTCGAGCCAGCGGCATGTAGTTTTCCCAGCAGATCAGGCCGCCCAGTCGCCCGTAGTCGGTGGCGTACGTGCGCAGCCCCGAGCCATCACCCATTCCCCAAACCAGTCGTTCCCCGCCCGTCGGCATGAGCTTTCGGTGCTTCCCAAGCAAGTCACCACTTGGGCCGAAGAAGAGTAAGGAGTTGTAGATGGTGTGCTCCCCATCAGCCAATTCGTGTACTCCTACAACTACGTAGGCCTGCGCCTGCCGGGCGGCCTCCCCGATTCGTTGGGTACCGTCACTCGGCACTGCTATTGCGGCCTTGGACAACCGTCCGTACCAATCGGCCTCACCGTCCTGGAACGGTTTTGTGCGCCAAACCCAGTCGGGATATCCGGGGACGAAAGCCTCGGGGAACACGATGACGCGCGCTCCCGCTTCCGCGGCTTGGGCCACCTGATCGATCACTATTCCGATCGTTGCGTCGCGATCGAGAAAGGCCGGTGTCGCCTGGATACCGGCAACAGTTATGCTCACCATTCCTCGATTCTCTCCCAGATCCTCACGCACCTCGCATGCGACACCCGAGCTTCTTGTGGCAGCCCCGTCACACCGCCAAGCCGCGACAGCGCGGGGGTGAACCTAGCCGAAACAAACTCAGGCGAACGCCCGGTTGCTGCCAACCCGATCCTGAATGTGCGCGACATCGGCCGAATCCCCAGCCACGAAGATGAATTCAAGGTTCTGGGTATGGGTGACAGATCCGGTCTTCTCCCCGGCCGGATTGTGAATCCCAATCTGGGCCCCGACGTAACGTTTCGTAGGAAACGACAGCATCGTGACAGCCGGGCGGGCCGACAGCAGGAGTTCCTGTAGATGCTGCGCTGGCAACCACGATTCGTTGTTGTAGGACAGCACGATTGTCTTGGCGGATAGGGCAGCAATCACCTCCGCTAGGGCGGTGGGCATGGTGCTCTTGTAGTTGAACCGGGATTTTGTGACGGGGGCTCTGCTATCGATCCGTTTACAGGCCACTCCATAGTGTTCAGGTTTGTCCCACCGCACCAGACTTTCCCAGACGTGGTAGTTGGTGAAGTAGCGGTGCTGGTTGTAGGGCGGATCTAGATAGGCCAAATCAACGGTTTCTGCGCTGCGTGCGACGGTGAGTGCGTCGCCTCGGATTGTCCGGCCTTTTCCGGGGAGCAGCGTGGGAGTGCGTAACTCAAGATCGCGATTGGCGCGGGGTGCCCACTGTTTCAGGTAGGCCATCTGTAGGCCGGTGGTGGAGTCGACTCTGTCGGCGGCCAAGATCAATGCAGTGAGTAGGACTGGGAACAGTGGGTCATCGGCGTACCCGCGCTCTAGTTCATCGCGAATGGCGTCGACCCGAGCGCCATTGTGGGGTTGGAAGAAGCGACTCTGTTCGCAGAACGTGTCGGTGAAGTAGCCGGCCCGACCTGGCAGTGCATTGAGGTGAGCCAATTCGCGTTGTAGTCGGTCGTTGTCAACAGCGGCGGCATCAAGGGCGATATAGCAGTCGGAGAAGACCTCCGAGTAGGTCGCGACGTCCGCGGCGGTGACCGCTAGCCCACGCCGTTTGAACTCCTGGGCAACCCGCGTAGTGCCAGTGAAGAGATCCAGGGCGGAGTCGGCGGCAACGACCTCCGCGATTTCACCGAGCACCCCAACTAGGCGGCGTTTCGACCCCAAGTACTTGATCATTGGCTCAAGCAGATTCCACCGGGGCAACTTCGAGGTGGTCGGTCTTCACTGCAGACTGGTATTCCTGGTAATCCAAGGCGTTCTGCTCGGCATAGGCCGCGCCGAATGCAGCGAGGGAACGGGGATACACCGAGCCGGATCCTAGGTAGGCCGAGATCGCGATGGGGTCTGAGCTGCGGGCATGGGCATGGGCCAAGGTCCAGCCACACACCTTTGCGTAGCTGCCAAGTTCGGTGGGTCCGATCTTGTCCAGCCTGACCGACCCCTTCCAATCACGAAACTGGCGCCAGTAGTAGGCACGCTTTGCCACGGCCGGTTCGCTCCAGCCGAGGAAGATATCGCTGACTGCCTGAATCATGCGCTGCCCCTGCACCACTCGTTCGCCGGGTTGGTCGAACGGAGAGGGTGGCAGGTACTCCGCTAGAGCCGAGGCATTGGCCTGCTTGACTTGTAGGAAAAGGGGATCGTCGTTGTCACGGCCGAACCAGAGGCTAATCAAACACAAGGTGCCTACGCTGCCGACACCAACAACCTTGAGAGCCACGTCGGCCAGGCTGTACTCGGCCAATAGGTGGGCGATATCGGGGGTTAGGCTGGATCGGTAGGACGCCAGGCTACTTGTCAGGCCGCTACGAATCTCTTCCGGACTGATGGCAGTTAGGTCCCGCAGTGGGCGTACCAGCGGAGGCTGGCTGCGAATCCGAAGTTTTCCATCGATCTCCGTGGCGTATTTTTTCAGCGCCTGCTGGCTGGTGCGGGAGCGAGCCTTGTCGCTGGCCTTGGTGATGGACTTACGCCGCTTCTTGGTGGCCAGTTGGGCAATGTCGGCCACACTCAGGTGCGCGTACCAGTTCTCCAGCACGGGTCGGCTCGCGAAATCGGCCATTGCCTCTTGGTAGCCCAATCCTGCGGCGATGGTGGCGCGCTGGGCGGCCTCTGCGGGAAAGCCCCGGTCCTGCGCCGCGATCGTCACACTGGCTGCGAGGCGCTTGAGATCCCACTCCCACGGCCCGGGCAGGGTCTCGTCGAAGTCGTTTAGGTCGAACACGAGGTTGCGCTCCGGAGACGCGAACATGCCGAAGTTGCTCACGTGGGCGTCTCCACTGAGTTGGGCGTACAAACCTGTGCTTGTTGTCGCACTCAGGTCGCCAGCCATGACGCCCGCCGTAGCGCGGTAGAAGGCAAAGGGCGAGGCGAGCATCCGGCGGCGCCGGATTGGAATCAGTTCCTGGACTCGATCTCGGTTCTGACCCTCGATGATTGCCACGGGGTCATCCCGCTCGGCGCTAGGTGTCCAATCAGCTTGCGCACTGCGCGGGGCCTGCTCCCGCAGGCTTTTGCCCAACTCGGCCCGCTCAGCCGGTGTTGGTTTATGGGTGCCCGTGAGTTCGTCAATGCTGTTCATGCCTGCTCCTGATCTTCCCGCCCCGGCCGGCCGCGTTGCTGCGAAAGGTGGAAGCGTATGCAAGGCAGGATATCGGCTCCCCGGCATCGGACGGGCGAGGTTTGCGGCCTGCGTCCCCTAGTGAGCTTGGTGCAGCGCGGCAACAAGCAGGGTCTGAACCTCCGGGCCTATGGCTTGACCGGTCAGTTCACACAACACAGTTTGAAATCGCCGGCCATGGTCAGCCTCGCGATGGGTGTGCCAGACGCAGTGGTGGGCATATTCATGTAGAACGACCAGTTCGGTCATCGCCCAAGACTGCCCTTTGGGCAATCGAATCCGATTGGGTGCCACCCAGCGTGCGGAGCGGGCTCCATTATGAGTTTGTACCAGGACCGGAGGTGTTTTGGGGTAGCCCCAGTTTTGCTCGCGAATCTGAGCCAGGTATTCGCGCACCTGCCCAAGATCTCTGAACGTGCGGTGCGGGGCCACACTCAGGGTAGAGCCGTAGAAATCAACCGTGCCCCCGCGTTGGGTGAGTTGACGGACTTGGTCCTCGGCGGCGTACACGCGGGATCGCTGCGTGTCGCGCACCCCCGCCAAGCTAGTAGGCATCGGCTTTGCTGATGGAACGTCGGCCACCGGCGATTTCGGATCCGCTCGGCAACACGACCTGCCGCGCGGCCAACCCGCCAGCACGGGCTGCGTGCGCCGACCGCTTGCCGTGGTGGCGGTCGCCGCGCCACGTTCCCCGCGCGGCTGAGTTCTGCTTGTAGTAGTCGCGGATGGTCGCGGACTTGTGTCGCAGGGCCAGACTTGTGGCTGAAGGTTCGGGATGGTGACGATCGGTTTGTGTCGCAGCCTCGGCTCGAGCGACTTCCACTGCCCGCGAGTCGGCAAGGCGGCGCCGCATGGTGTCAATAAACCCGGCGTAGTACGAGGACCTCGCCACCTGTTTGTTGCTGGTGATGTCCCGCAGGAACTGATCGGCGAACTGCACCATTCGTTGTGCGATTTGGATCCACAACTGTTCACACATATCGATGTCGCTGGGGTAGCCAAACATGACGACGTACGTGGAGTTGTGGGCAATGTTCATCTCCACGTCGTTGGCCAGCGCGATGGCATACATCAGGTTGACGAGGTGTTTGTTGGCCCGTTTTCGGGGCAATCCGATGGTGATCGTGCGGTGAATCGGTTGCTGTTTCTCAGCCGCATCACTCAGATGTTGGGCTTGCGCCAGCGAGATCGAATGGGCGGTGGCCAGGGATTGCGCCTTGGCAAAACAGGCCTCTGCCTCGGCTTGGGTGGATGCTCCCTGGGCTAGGGCAAGGAGTTTGGAGATTTTCTGAATCATGTCTGACTCCAGGCTGGAACAGGTGGGCTAGCCACCACCCTACGGTGCAGTTCCGACAATGCTGAGGGTTGGCCGTGGCTGTGGATGACGTCTTTCCCTGGCCTAATTCGGCCCAGTTGGTGGCTTTCCAGCGCCGGTTTCGTTCGTCTCCAGTAGTCTGAGGCCGCGTTGTCCTCAGCGAGCCTGGAGCGAATCATGTCGGCGAATCCCCCGCAGCCACCCACGTCTGGACCCATGCCAACTCCCCAGGCCAAGCGGTCAGGGTCGAGCGGCAACGTGGGCTGGATGGTTGGCACGGCAATCTTTGCGATCACAACGGTCATTGCCATCGTGTGGGGCCTGTCTCGCGCCAGTGACCTGCAGGATCAGGTGGATGCGCTCAACAGCCAACTCAGCCAGCAGACCCAATCCAGCCAAACGGCACAAAGTGTGGCCGACAGTCAGATCTCGCAACTTCAGAGCGACATTGCCACCTTGGAGGGGGCCCTGAAGGGTCTGCAGAAGTTGTCCGGCAGCGTTTTGAAGTCTGTCGAACAGGAGTACACGGCTGTGGAGAGCCAACTTGAGGCGACCCAGGCCGCTGCGGACGAACTGAAGAAAGAGCGTGATGCGGCCCAACAGGATTCGGCTGCGATCGCCGGTTCCTACACAAAGGCGCAGCAGGAGTTAGCGCTGACGCAGGCCGCGCTGGCGCAGTTGCTGCGCGCGGTAGCGGTCGAGGTGGCAACGGACCCAGCCTCGTAACGCCCGCCCCAGCCTAACTGTCGGGCTGCGACCGGTGCCGGTGTCCGCAAGAATCAACTCGTGAACCCCGCTGATGACTGGCGCCAGAACCACAACCCGGACATGTCTTGGGCCCCCCGGCAGTTGCCTGGCTGGCTGAAGGCGATTCCGGACTGGCTCGGGCGCTCGTACGCTGAGGCGCGGTTTCCGCTGGAGATCGCGGCCTGGGAGGCAAGCCAGCTGCATGGTCTGGGGAACGCCAGTCGTGGGCTGCCGCCCGGAGACGATCGCCCGGTATTGGTGGTGCCAGGTTTCGGTTTTGGAGATCCCACCACCTTGCCACTGCAACTTGCGCTCAAAGCGGCGGGTTATCGTGTGGTGCTTTCGGAAATCCCGCTGAACATTTGGTGTTCGAACGTGACGGTGCACAACCTGGCCAAGGTAGCCCGTAAGGCCGTCGCGAAGGACAATAATCGTCGCCTGCTCGTTGTGGGTCATAGCCGAGGCGGCATGATTGCCCGCGGCCTGGCCGCCCTGCACCCGGATCTTGTGGAGCGCGCGATCGCGCTCGGTTCGCCGCTGGACCACGAGTTCGCTTTCTACGAGGCACCGCAGCCTTTCGTTAAGGCCCTGGCCACTCTGCACCAACTGCATCCGATTCTGCGGGAGCGTGGTTGTGGCACCCCTGAGTGTGTTTGCCCGTACATGTTGGCGACTTACAAGCCGACTCCGGAAGATGTGGACTTGGTTTCGATCTACACCAAGTCCGACGGCATCGTGGATTGGCGCGCTTGTGTGGTTCCGGGGGCCACCAACATTGAAGTGTCCGGAAGTCACTTGGGGATGGGCCTCAAACCCGGCACGCTGCGGGTGGTGATGGAACAACTGGCCCGACCCAGCGCGTAGTCAGGCATTACTGTGGGTCATCTCTTGGCCTCATCTGACCAGTTTCCGTGTCCGGGTCGTTACCCGATGCCGATAACCGGCGGGAATAGGGCAACACATTGGTGGACCTGACGGCGGGGCGGATACTGACTACATGAACGTGGTCGATGCCGTTGCAGCCGTTGTGGTGCTCATCGGTCTGCTCTTGGGCTATCGGGCTGGTGGCGTGCAGAAGCTCGCTGGCCTGATTGGTGCGGTTGCTGGTGTGGCGGCTGTTTTAGGGCTTGGTTTGCTGATGATCGAGTCGCTGGACGGGTGGGATCCGCTGACGCGCACCGTACTCGTCGTTGGCTCACTCATCATGGGCTTCTTCGTGGGCCAAGGTGTCGGCGCGGCGATAGGGCGGCGGATCGCCGACGGCCGCGAGGACGGCTTTCTGGGAACGTCCAACAAGCTGGTGGGTGCGGGTCTTGGTGGGTTGCAGGCGCTCGTGTTGATTTGGCTCATCGGCGGCCTGATTACGATGGCACCAGATCCCAGGCTGGCGCAGCTCGCGCAACGCTCAACAGCAGTGCAGACGTTGGCGCAGTTTGCGCCACCACCGGCGAGTGTGGCCGCCGACCTCAGCGAGCAGTTCGCCTCGTCAGGCTTGCCGCAACTCTTCTCAGGAATCGCGCCGATACCGGCCACACCCGCAGAACTACCGAGCGGCAGTCGGGCGCAGGCTATCGCTGCGGCCGCTTCCCCAGCCACGGTGAAAGTCGTGAGTTCTGGATGTGGCGGTCAAGGGAGCGGGAGTGGCGTCTCGGTCTCGCGGGGCTACGTGGTGTCTAATGCGCATGTGATCGCCGGCGGGAACTTTGTGCAGGTCGAATCCTTGGGCCGTCGCTATGAAGCAGTGCCCGTCAAGGTCGACTCCAAGCTGGATCTTGCGGTGTTGTGGGTTCCGGATCTGGCCGGCCCTTCTTTGGCTTTCTCAAAGCGTGACCCGGAGCGTGGTGACAAGGGTGTCGCGCTGGGGTATCCGGGCGGCGGCTCGTTGACCGCCGTGCGTGCCTCAGTGAACCGGGAAATCCTGGCGCAAGGGCGGGATGTCTATGGCGGGGTTCCAGTTGTGCGGGATGTCCTTGAGTTGAACGCCAAGGTCAATCCGGGCAACAGTGGTGGGCCGTTGGTGATGACAGATGGGACCATCGGAGGCATCATCTTCGCCGAATCCCCGTCTGACAAGCGGGTTGGCTACGCCCTAGCTGCCGAGGAAGTCGAGAGTGCGGTGCGACCTGCGCTCGGCCGGACCGCCCCCGTGAGCACTGGGTCCTGCCAGTAGGGGCCTGGCGAGCTAGGGCAAGTCGGTCGATCCCGATCCAATTCCGACATCTCGCTTCCGTCCGGATACACCGGTTAAACCCGACATCGCGCCGCAAATCCGTCAGCGTTCTCGATCGTTACCCCCTGATGTGTCTGTCACCCCGGCATAGTCGCCCGAGGAGGCCAAGTCCTCCCGATGCAATTTCGAGCGGGGTGGAAGGAACACCAGGACGTGCCGATACAACTTGCCCGAAGGACGCTGCTGGCGCTGATCTTGGTTGGGGTGGCGGTCTTCCACTTCGGATACGGAACAGGCGCCTACGCTGATCCGGTGGCCAGCGGCGCTGTGGTTGCGGTCGCATTCGCACCCGATGGAGACGATGCCACGGCAGATTCGGATGTCGACTCCCCTGATGCGTCGGCCGTGGTGAGCCGGACGCAAGGCTCCGGTGTTGCCCGAACGAAGAAGGAACGGTTACGCAAGCGGGACATCAACCCCATTCCGGCGCGTGTGCCCCCACTGCGGAAGTACCGTATATCGGCGGTGTTTCGGCAGCCTGGTCCCCACTCGGGCGGAATTCACAGCGGCCTAGACTTCGCGGCACCAACAGGAAGAGAGATTCTTGCCGTCTCGGGTGGCAAGGTGATCGCTGCTCGGGCCATGGGCGGGGCTGGCAATTCGGTGATCGTTCGGATGCCCAACGGTCAGCATGTGCTGTACGGCCACATGAGTCGTATCGGCGCTAAGCCTGGCCAGCGGGTGCAGCCCGGAGATGCGATTGGTCGCGTCGGTTCGACAGGAAACTCAACCGGTCCCCATCTGCATCTGCAGGTGAATCAGCCCAATGGTGGCGAAGCCATCGATCCACTGCGGATGATGAAGATGTCCCTAAATGAGGTGAAGCGAATGGGCCGGGCTTAGGTCCGGACGCGGGAATCCCTCAGCAATTCGCACCCGGATTCGCGGTTCGGGCAGAACGGCTAGCCAGCATCCTGGCGTAGCCTTGGGGGACCCATGCCACGGTGACGCAGACCAACAACTCCGATTCTCCCCAACAGAACCGATTGCTGCTGCTCGCGGCCAAGAGTCTGCCCTAGCCGCTCGTCGCGACTTCTTAGCCCGGGCTGGGTAGGTTCGAACCGCGACCGAACGGTCGCGGAAGTGCAGGGCCCCATGAAGTATGTTGCGATCTCCGGCCCAGGTGAGGGTGCCTCATCAGATGATCGCTCCCGAGCGTATGAAGCTGCTGGCCAACTGGTATCCCACGGTTGTGTGATTCTGACCGGCGGTCTAGGGGGAGTGATGGCAGCCGCCGCAGCAGGAGCCAAGGCTGCCGGCGGTACCAGCATCGCAATCCTGCCTGGGCTAGATCGCGGATCGACCGGGGACCATACCTTCACGATTCCGACCGGTCTGGGTGAGTTGCGAAATGGCCTGTTGATTCGGGCAGCAGACGGGGTGCTGATTGTGGGAGGAAGCTGGGGCACTTTGAGCGAATACGCATTTTCCGAGCGGACGGAAGTTCCCGTTGTTACCTTGGGTGGCTGGGTGATGGACCCGCGCGCAGAGGTGACTGCTCCAGCGGCTGCAACAGTAGGGGAGGCCGTGGACGCCCTGCTTGGGCTCATCTGAGTCAGACACTCGAAGTGTCGAGGGGCAGAGCCAGTCGGGAACGGAGGTAACAATGGCGAAGTTGGGTAGCGTCTTCGCGAGCACGGATGACCCCCTAGGGTGGCGGCTGGTTGCGTTCCTGTGCGCAGGCGCGGTTGTCGCTGGCCTCGCCGGATTCCTAGTGGATACGACGGCCACCATCGTCGCGGTCGCCGTCGGTGCGTTTCTAGGAATGCTGGCGGCAGTTGGACCACTCTTCCTGGCGTTACGCGGTGTCGCAACGATCGGCCTAGCCTGTGTGATGGCCGTGGGATTAGCAGGCGTCTCGTTTGGGTCCCCCTGGTTTGCCGCGCTTGTGCTAGCCGTCCTGGCGTTTGTCGGGTCGTTGTGGTCGGCTGTGCCGGTGCTTGGGCAAATCGGCGGCGGATTCCCAGCTCTGCTCTTCTTGTTGCTGACCACAGACCTGTTGAACAGCGCTGAGGCGTCGGATACCGGATCATTGTTGCTGGCCGCCGTTATTGGGGTTGTTGCGGCCATGCTCGTGGCCGTGGTTGCCAACCTGCGGGACCCGCGCAAGGTTAGTCGACTCGCCGTCGCCAAAGCATGGGGGAGCGACAGCGACTTGGAGGCGCAGGGCGCTGCGGCCCAAGTGCTGCGGTTCGACGGCAGCCCCGCTGTGCTGGCAAATCTCTTGAGCGCCGCCACGGTCGCGCTGCTGGGCCGGCAGACCGCCACCACACCAGTGCAGGGCACCACGTCGCCCGGCGATTCGGTGCCCGAAGCGATTGCGGCGGCGACGCAGGGGAATGAGGGAATCCAGCAGACCTTGCTGCCTCGAGGCACCCTCACCAATCGGGATGTCAGCATCAACTTCACGGCCATTGACCAAGGTGAAGCCGGTGGCACCCGGCAAGTGGCCGTTGGACTCTCGCAATGGAGTTCCGCGTTGCGGCGTGCGCAGGGGCTGCTCTCCGGTGAGGTGAGGCCAAAACGGCGGCGCTTGTCGGCGCCCGGGTTGCTCCAACACATGGTGAGGAAACTGCTGTCTCCTGACGTATCCGTTTTCCGATTCGGAGTTCAACGCGCGCTCGCCTTGGGTTTAGGTCTCTTTGTGCTGCTCTCGACTGCATCTTCCAGCGCATTTTGGATCCTGCTGACGGTGTTTGTGGCCCTGCAAGCCAGCGCGGGATCCACGATGACAAAGGTGATCCAGCGGGTCTCAGGAACCTTGGTCGGGGCATTACTGGCTGCATCCTTGGCCAGTTTCGTGCCCGCGCAGGTCTTGCTGCCGTGGGTAGCAGTACCGGTACTTCTGATAGGAGTGGCCTACATCCAGCGCAACTACACGATCATGGCCGGTGCTGTGGGCGCTGGCGTGGTCTGGGTGGTGGGTATCCCGCAGGATTCCACTTGGTTCTGGGCCGGTCAGCGAGCCCTGGACACCGTGGTCGGTGCCGCAATCGCGCTGCTGGTGGCGCGCTTCGTTCTGCCGGTGCGGGCCTATCCGCAACGTCGCATCGGAGACGCTGTGGCGGCCTTGCGAGCACTCTGTGAAGACCTGGTCGCTGCCGCCCACGAATCCGATGCGCTGCGTTCGCTGCCGCGTCTGGAAGCCCGAGTTGCTGGTGCGATGTCCAACCTGAAATCGGATTTGAACCTGCTGCCAAGGGAACAGGCGCAGAGTTTGTCCAGTCAGGTTTCCGATCTGCGGGAAGTCTGGGATGGGTTGAATGCCCTGGCGCTTCTCGCGGTTCGTGTTGATCAAGTGGACCTGCCTGATCGTGCGGACATTCTTCATGAGGGAGTCAACCGTGTTTCCGCGAAACTCGATGCCGTAGCCGCCGCTGCGGGCGAACCGGGCCGCTGACAGCGCGCTCCACGGTTAACGCTTAGAGATCTAAGCCGGTCAAGACCATCACGCGATCGTGTGTGAAGTCGGTCATGGCGGCTAGCAACCCTTCGCGGCCTACGCCAGACGCCTTCTCACCGCCGTAGGGCATCTGGTCGGCCCGGAAAGACGGCACGTCACCGATAATGACCCCCCCGACTTCCAGCGCTCGTTGGGCGGCGAAGGCCGTTTGGATGTCGTGGGTGAACAAGCCTGCTTGGAGCCCATACTTGGAGGCGTTGATGGCTGCAAAAATCGCCTCAGGGTCATCTGGCACGGCGGTGACTGTCATGACCGGCCCAAACACTTCCTCACAAGCGACCTTGCTGGTCGGCGCCACATCCGTCAGCAGGGTGGGGGCAACGGTTGCCCCCACGCGCGTGCCACCGGTCAGTAGGGTCGCCCCTTCTTGGACGGCTTCCTCGATCCAAGCCACAACCCGTTCCGCGGCCTGTTCGTTGATCAGCGGCCCCACGACCGTTTCCGGGTCTTCCGGCGCGCCGGTTGGCAGCGCAGCAACACGTGCGGTCAGATCCTCGATGAATCCGCTGGCCAAGGAATTGGCCACAAACACCCGTTGCACCGAGATGCACGATTGGCCGGCTTGGTAGTTGCCGAAGGTGGCGATTCTGCTGCCGGCCCATTCCAGATCCGCCTCACTGGAGAAGTCGGCGCACACCGCGGCGGCCGCATTGCCTCCGAGCTCAAGCACAACATGTTTGCGCGGCACGGCATCCTGAATGGCGTATCCCACTCGTTCGGACCCCGTGAAGGAAATGATGGGCAGCCGGGGATCCTGCACCAACGCCTCGGTTCGGTCGTTGTCGAGGGGTAGTACTGACCAAGCTCCGAGAGGGAGTTCAGTTTCGCTCAGGATCTCGCCGAGTAGTAGGGCAGTCAACGGCGTAGCCGGGGCGGGCTTCAAGATAATGGGCGCCCCCACGGCGATGGCCGGGGCAACCTTATGGGCCACCAAGTTCAATGGGAAGTTGAAGGGTGCGATGCCCAAAATGGCGCCAAAACTAAATCGCCGCACCAGCGCCGTGCGCCCAGCCGCTGACGGGTCAGTATCAAGGCGCTGTAGCTCTCCAGACCAACGGCGGGCTTCTTCTGCCGCCCAACGAAATGTTGCGACTGCCCGGGTTACCTCCATCCGGGACCACATCAGCGGTTTTCCGCCCTCGGCTGTGATGGTCTGGGCGAATTCTTCCGAACGCAGCGCAATCTGTTGGGACACACGTAGGAGGGCCGCGCTGCGGTCGGCAGCGGTGAGCGCCTGACAGGCCGGTAATGCAGCCGCGGCGGCCGCAACGGCGGTGGCCACATCAGCATCGGTGGGGATCGCGTGCTCACCAACCTGTGTGCCATCCGGCGACCAGACGGTTTGCACCTCGCTGCTGGTCTGGCTATGACCGGCCACGTAAAAGGGCTTTGGGGCGCTCAAGCGGACTCCTTCAGGTGGGCAGATTCGGCCTCGATCAAGGCGTCGGCGAAGATGCCTAGGCCCTCCCGCAGCAAATCGTCGTCGATCACGAGCGGGGGCAGCAGTCGAACCACGTTGCCCAGCGTGCCTGCGGTCAAAATCACCACGCCCCGGCGGCCACATTCGGCCGCGATCGCCTTGGCTAGGTCAGGCAAGTGTCGACCAGATGCCGGGTCTCGAAACTCCACGGCCATCAAGGCGCCGCGACCCCGGATCTGTGCCACGACGCCGGAGTCCGCGAGAGCGTCAGTCAGGGTTTGCCGGATCACAACTTCGATTTCACGTGCGCGCGCGGCGAGATCGTGCTCTTCCATCAGGTCGATGGTGGCCAAGGCGGCCGCGCAGCACACTGGATTGCCGCCGTAGGTTCCCCCCAAGCCGCCGGTGTGAACCGAGTCCATGATGTTGGCACGGCCAGTCACGGCGGAGATTGGGTAGCCGTCCGCGATGCCCTTGGCCGTCACGATGAGGTCTGGCACCACTCCCTCGTGATCGCAGGCGAACCAACTCCCCGTGCGGCAGAAACCGGTCTGCACCTCGTCGGCGATGAAGACAACGTCATTGTCAGCGCACCATTGTGAAAGGGCGGGCAAGAATCCCGGGGCGGGCACGATGAAGCCGCCTTCGCCTTGGATGGGTTCGATGATCAACGCGGCCAGATCGTGGTGGCCGATCTCGGCCTCGATCCGTTCAATGGCGCGTTCCGCCGCTGCGGGCCCGGTCAGCTGGTCGCGTAGTGGGTATGAGGTCGGAACCCGGTAGATGTCGGAGGCGAACGGTCCGAAGGATTTCTTGAAAGGCATTTGCTTCGCGGTCAGCGCCATCGTTAGGTTCGTCCGGCCATGGTAGGCATGCTCAACGGCGACGACAGCCCGCTTGCCGGTGTGAGCCCGCGCGATCTTCACAGCGTTCTCCACGGCCTCGGCTCCCGAATTGAAGAGGGCAGAACGTTTTGGGTGCGAGCCCGGGGTGACGGTGTTGAGTCGTTCGCACAGCGCGACGTACGGTTCATAGCCGGTCACCATGAAGCAGGTATGGGTCACGCGCTGCGCCTGCTCGTGGGCAGCCGCCACGACGCTAGGGGCTGCGTTGCCCACGGTGGTTACGGCGATTCCCGAACCAAGGTCGATGAGGCGATTGCCGTCCACGTCCTGAAGAATCCCGCCGGCGGCGTCTTGGACAAAGATCGGTAGCGCCATCCCGATCCCCGCAGACACGGCGGCAGATCGTCGCTCGGTGATTGCTTGGGATTTGGGGCCTGGGATTTCGGTCTTCAGCAAGCGCGATTGGGGCAGTTTCATGGATGATCCGAGGTTGGAGGGGACAACAGTTCGATCCTCCCAGATCGGCAGG
>JAHZKU010000016.1 GCA_022600255.1 Actinomycetes bacterium
CCGCCGTCGGAAGGCCGACCCTGCTTGTTGCTAGTACCTCCCGAGTTGTTTTCGGTGATAGCGGCGACGATCTCGCCTTTACGCATTCCGTTCGTGGAGATGCCCATCGACTGCGCCTGTTTGCGCAACTCTGGCAGAAGCATGTCCTTGAGTTTTTTGCTCTTGGACGGGGTTTGAGCCTCTTGAGACTCAGCAATTGTTTCAGTCACTCGGTTGTCCTCCGAGTAGTAAATGGCGATACGACACATCGAATGTGCCGCCGCGCGGTTGTTGATTGATACCGCAGATTGGCCCACATGTGTTACTGCGGACCGAAAGCACTTGGCCAGTAGGCTGGAATGCCGACTCACACGATGCTCTGAGGACAAGGTAACGCAGACTAAGCGACCGTATTGATCTCTTGACCATGCCGATCGTATCGACTGTGTTGTTAGCCCCTTGCGGCGCTTTCACAGTAACACGCATTACAAACAGTCACGAATAGCGGGACTGCGTGTCATTCACCGATCCACGCTGGGAAGCATGATTGCGAGCTCCCGCAACTGGAAACCGGTGGTCGCCTCGCTACGCAGCGCCGCTAGACCCGCGGCGGGCGTCAGCACCAGCACGGTGGGCCCCGCGCCGGAAATCACCGCCGGCCAGCCCCGGGAACGGAGTTGGTCGACCAATGCCATCGACGCCGGATACGTGGCACGGCGCTGCTCTTGGTGCAGTTGGTCCTGCGTTGCCGTCCATAGCAACTCCGGCTCCTGGGTGATCGCGTGGAGCAAGAGTGCAGATCGCGCAGCGTTGAAGGCGGCGGCAGCGTGCGGAATCAACTCCGGCAGGGCCCGCCGCGCAGCCGCCGTCGGGCTGCGATCCTGCGGAACAAAGAGCACAGCGCGCAGATCCGGATGAACCTTAAGGCTTAGCGCCTGGGTATGGTCCGCAGTCCACGCCACCACGAACCCCCCGAGCAGAGCCGCGGCGGCATTGTCCGGATGGCCTTCTAACCCGGTGGCGACATCCAGCACCCTCTCCGGCGCTACATCTCCGACCAATTCCGCAGCCAATCGCACGCCACCCACAATGGCCGCCGCTGAAGATCCCAATCCGCGGCCATGAGGAATTCGGTTGATGCACGTCAACTGCGCCCCACGATCACCGAGTTCAGCATCGAATGCGGCTAGGGCCGTGATAAACGCCCGCGCGACGAGATGCGTCTCGTCCGTCGGAACCTCCGTGGCAGATTCCCCGGAGGCTGCGACACAAACTCCCGGGGTTGCGGTGATCTCAACCTCGTACTCGTCCAGCAGATCTAGGGCCAGCGCCATCGCGTCGAAGCCCGGGCCGAGGTTAGCGCTACTAGCCGGAACGCAGACCCGAACCGCGTCGCTGCGGTAGTCACGCAAGGTCACGAGACCAAACCCAACCGTTGGGCTGCGGTCGCAGCCTCGGGTTTGATGACCTCCGGCGGTGAGACGTCCTGTAGCGCCAGGGCGGAGTCCTTGAGGCCGTTGCCCGTTAGGGTGCACACGATCCGGCGTCCCGTGGGAACCAGCCCGTTTTCCGACCGCTGCAGCAGTCCAGCCACGCTGGCCGCGCTCGCCGGTTCACAAAACAGCCCTTCGTAACGTGCCAGCAAGCGCCAGGCATCCAGGATTTGCTCATCTGTTACCGACTCGATCACGCCATCAGATTCGTCCCGCGCGGCGACCGCTTGCGCCCAAGACGCGGGGTTGCCGATCCGGATCGCCGTGGCTACAGTCTCGGGTTGGCGTACCGGTGCGCCGTTCACGATTGGGGCCGAACCGGCTGCTTGAAACCCCCACATCTGCGGGGTTCGCGTTGCTGGCCCGGAAAGGTTGTATTCCAAGTATCCGCGCCAGTAGGCCGTGATGTTGCCAGCATTGCCTACCGGTAGACAGTGAATATCCGGTGCATCGCCCAAGGCATCCACCACCTCAAAGGCGGCCGTCTTTTGACCCTCGATACGCACGGGATTCACACTGTTCACCAAGGACACCGGGTAGTTGTCAGCAAGATCCCGAGCCAAGGTCAGACAATCATCGAAGTTGCCGTCGACCTGCAGGATCGTCGCGCCATGAACGATCGCTTGCGCCAACTTCCCCATGGCGATTTTGCCCTCGGGCACTAAAACGGCACACACTAAACCGGCTTTGCCTGCATACGCCGCCGCACTCGCACTGGTATTCCCGGTGGACGCACAGATGACCGCTTTGGCTCCCTCATCCACCGCACGAGAAATCGCCATGGTCATGCCGCGGTCCTTGAATGAACCCGTGGGGTTGGCACCTTCGTACTTCAGCCAAACCTCCGCGTCCACCAAGCCGCTGATATGCGTGGAGGGCACCAATGGAGTGCCACCCTCACACAGCGTCACGTTGGCCGCGCCGACCGGCAGTCGATCGCCGTACTCGGCGATCAACCCGCGCCATTGCTGTGGGGGCGACTTGCTCACGCGACCACTCCCGGGGTGTCAATCACACGCATGGCACCCACAATCTCTCGCACGGTCCCCATGTCACGCAATGCGGCCAGCGTGGCGGACATGGCGCCTTCTCTGGCTGCATGGGTGCGCACAACCAACCGGGCGTCCTCGCCCTTGCCATCCTGCCGCACGCCGGCAATGCTCACTCCGTTGTCGGCAAACACCTGCGCGATGGCCGCCAAAACACCCGGCACATCCTCGACGTCCAAGTTCACGTAGTAGGCCGTGACGGCATCATCAATCGGCAGGATCGCCACCTCGTTGTACGTGGAAGCGGCCGCCCCCAGAGATCCCGTGACCCGGTGCCGAGCGGCGGTCACTAGGTCGCCCAGGACCGCGCTTGCGGTCGGCTCGCCCCCTGCGCCCTGGCCATAAAACATCACCTCGCCTGCGGCATCTGCCTCGACGAACACAGCATTAAACGCTTCTCTGACCGCAGCTAGCGGGTGCGATTCAGCGACCATCGTGGGGTGTACCCGCACCGAGACGCCCGTGCCGTCATCTGACAAGTCAGCCAGCGCCAGCAACTTGATCACGTAACCCATGTCTGACGCGGCGGCGACATCAGCGCTGGTCACCTCCGTGATGCCTTCGCAATGGACATCAGCCATTGATACCCGGGTGTGGAATGCCAGCGATGCAAGAATGGCGGCCTTGGCGGCTGCATCGAGCCCACCTACGTCGGCGGTTGGATCGGCCTCGGCATAACCAAGGGCCTGCGCTTGGGCCAACGTCGTGTCGTAGTCCGCGCCTGCCTCGGTCATCTTGGTCAGGATGAAGTTGGTCGTGCCGTTGACAATCCCCAGCACCCGGCTGATCCGGTCGCCCGCCAAAGAATCCCCCAGTGGCCGCAACAATGGGATTGCACCCGCCACGGCTGCTTCGTAGAAGAGGTCCACGCCATTGGCCTCGGCTTTGTCATGTAACTCGCCACCGAACTGAGCCATCAAGGCTTTGTTGGCGCTCACAACACTGGAGCCAGCGTCCAGCGCGAGCCCGACGAGCTCCCGCGCCGGCTCAATCCCGCCCAATAACTCGACCACGACGTCCGCGCCCGAAGCCGCTAGGCCAGCCGCATCGCTGGTGAGAAGATCCGCGGGAATCCCAGGTCGGTCCTTCTGCAAATCCCGGACAGCCACGCCGGTGAGCCGTAGTGGCGCTCCGATTCGGGCTGCCAAGTCGTCAGCGTTCTCCACAATTATCCGAGCGACCTGTGCACCGACTGTGCCGCCGCCGAGCAGCGCGACCGTGACCTCACCGTTTGCCATTGATCTGCTCCCATCCCGACTTGGACTGGTCTGTCTTGTCCCCAAAACTGAAATCCCCACTTACATACTGTCAGACCGGCAAGCCAACCAGACTGTTACCGTGCGCCAACGCGCAGCCTGATGTTAGTGCCACCCGGGGGCTGAGATGAGGCGCTTGGGGTGATCCTTCAGGCTCCTGGATCCAAAGACAACAGGTCGTCCAAGGTCTCGCGCCGCAGGATCGTGCGGAGTTGCTTGGATTGCGCAGACAAAACCGCAGGCCGTGGCAACTGGTTGTAGTTGGA
>JAHZKU010000017.1 GCA_022600255.1 Actinomycetes bacterium
CAATCTTCTCCTCGCCAGGCGTCGTGAACTCGGTCAAGGAGGCCGTGTTCGCCAGCGAAACGACCTTGCTGACGAGCAGCCCGCCGCCCACTGCGGCCAAGATAATCCCAATCACCCCGAGAATGATGGGGCCTCGATATCGCTTCATGGTGATCGCCTCCGCTTTTCTGGGCCCGAAATGAAATCGCAAGCCGCTAATTCGAATCCAACCGCTTTCTGGCGCCGATTGCAGCACGCAGCACCGATCCGCCCAGTAATGATCCGCCAGATTTCTCGCCCAGCACCACCGTCACGATGGTGGAGTCGTTTTTTACAATCAGATTCATTTGGATAAGGATGGAGTCATGACACGACAATTTCGTTCCAAGATTGCGTTGGCGGCGGTCGCCAGCGGCGCCTTGGTGCTGACGGGATGCACTGCCACAACCAGCGCTGGCACATCTGGGGAGGCCTTGGAACCTCTGCAGGTGGTCGCGGCGTTCTACCCGTTGCAGTTCCTCGCCAATCGTGTTGGCCAGGACCAGGTCACTGTGAACTCGTTGACGCAAGCCGGAGCGGACGCCCATAACGTGGAACTCAGCCCACAGCAGGTTCTCGAAATCGCCGAGGCCGATCTCGTGCTCTACATCAAGGGCTTCCAGCCCGCTGTGGATGCCGCCGTGAAACAACAGGCTCCCGACACCGCCATGAACCTAGCCAAGAACCTGGAAACCCTGACCCAAGAGGTGCCCCAGAGCGAGTCCAAAGCCGATAAAGATGCTCGTGGAAAGGGTTCTGATGAAAAGGCAAAGGGAGCCAGCAAGTCGGTTCCAGATCCACACGTCTGGCTGGACCCAGCCAACATGATCACGATGGCCGAGGCACTACGGGCTCGCATGACGGAACTGAGTCCGAATGCTGAGCAAGCCTTCGCCGACCATACCGCCCGCATTTCCCAGCACCTGCAGACACTGAACGAGGACTGGCAAGCTGGCACCAGCGATTGTGAGAGCCGGGAGTTGGTCGTGGGCCACGAAGCCTTTGGGTATCTGGGCCAGGCCTACGACCTAACCCAACTTGGTATCGCGGGACTCGATCCAACATCTGAACCCAGTCCGGAGAGCATTGCACGGATGACTGAACTGGCCGACGCCCGCAATGTGACCACCATCTTTTATGGGTCCTCGGTTGAGCCACAGGTGGCCCAGCGGATCGCAGACGAGGCTGGCCTCAACACACGCGTTTTGGATCCGTTGGAAGCCGAGCCTGACACGGCCGCAGGTGACTACCTGTCGGCGATGTTGCGCAATCTGCTATCTGTCCAGGAGGGCTTGCGCTGCTGAGTCCGATCTACCCGCTGACAAACGCCGTAGTCGAGTATGGGCCGAAATTGGCTGCTCGCAGACAGCGTCCGAGACTGAGCTGAGGTGGCATCGGCCGGGAGTGTTCCCCCGCCAGCTCCCCCAGTCTCGGCTCGGAAACCCAGTCGATCAAGTCCGGACTACTCCGAGCGAGTGGGATCCACCAGAATCTCGTTTGGCTGCGCGCCACCGTAACGACGGTCGCGCTCGACATACTGTTCAATAGCTGCCCATAGGTGCCGCCGATCCACATCCGGAAACAGTTCAGGGATGAACATGAGTTCGGCATACGCCGATTGCCACAGCAGAAAATTGGAGATGCGCTGTTCCCCCGAAGTGCGCAAGAAGAGATCAACATCGGGCATCTGCGGCTCATCCAGATACCGAGCGAACGTCTTCTCAGTCACCCGTTTCGGGGACAATCGGCCCTGGGCCGCGTCCGCCGCGATTGCAGCCGCAGCGTCGGCAATCTCAGCGCGCCCACCGTAGTTGACGCACATCGTCAGATTGAGCACGTTGTTGCCCTTGGTCATCTGCTCCGCGGTTTCCAACTCCGAGATCACCGACTTCCACAGCTTGGGTCGTCGCCCGGCCCAACGCACCCGCACCCCCATGGCGTCCATCTCGTCGCGCCGCCGCCGCACGACGTCGCGGTTGAACCCCATCAGATACCGGACTTCGTCAGGCGATCGCCGCCAGTTCTCTGTTGAAAAGGCATAGACACTGAGCCACTCGACCCCGATCTCAATACAGCCTTGGACTAGGTCTAGGAGTACGAACTCACCGCGGGCGTGGCCCTCGGTCCGCGCTAACCCGCGCTGTTTGGCCCAACGGCCATTCCCATCCATCACCAAGGCAACGTGTTTCGGGACAGCCTTTGCGGGGATCGCTGGCGGCCGCGCCCCGGAGCTGTGTGGAGTTGGGGGCACTGGGGTCATACGCGCTCCACGATTGGCCATGAACGCAGCCCACGTTCCAGATGCCACTGCAAGAACGCGGCAACCAGTGAGTTCCCCTCACGCCGCGTCCGGTCATCGCTAGCCTCGGCCACGGCCCAATCGCCGGCAAGGAGGGCTCCCAGCAGCAGCATCGTGTCTGGACGTGGACTCAGCGCCCCAGGCGGTCGACATTGCGGACACACGGCACCGCCGGCCGCGAGATGAAAGGCGCGATGGGGCCCGGCCGACCCACACTGGGCGCACGCGTCAAACGAAGGCGACCAACCCGAGATCGCCAGAGAACGCAGCAGGTAGGCATCCAGCACCAAACCCGGCGCTCGACCCTGATCGGTCAAGGCCCGCAGTCCCCCAATCAGCAAAAGGAACTGTTGTGCGGCCGGTTCCTTCTCGTTCGGGGTCAGTCGCTCGGCCGCCTCGAGCATCGCAGATCCGGCTGTCCACAACGGGTAGTCCGTGCATAACTGCGCCCCATAAGCGCGCACGGTGACGGCTTGAGTCACCGTATCCAAGTTGCGACCTTCGTAGAGTTGCAGATCGACATGTCCGAACGGTTCGAGTCGGGCCCCGAATCTGCTGGTGGTCTTGCGGACACCCTTAACGACCGCCCGCACCCGACCGGTGCCCTTTGCCAAGAGTGTGACGATCCGGTCGGTCTCCCCCAGTTTCTGGGTTCGCAGCACAATGGCTTCGTCACGATATGTGGGCACCCTCCACTATCCCACCCTTCGCTGCGAACCTGGCAATGATTCGCTGAGAGATATCGGGGCAACCGCCCCACAGTTTCCGGTCAGAAGATAGATTCACAGTGTGGCGGCGGACAAATCCAAGGGCGGCCGGGGCCGGTTTCTCCGGTTCCGTAAGTCTTTGCTGCGCAAGGTCCCCAGCCGATCAATCCGATCCGAAGATGACACCGCTGCCGCCGAACCTAGCCAGAAGCCACGACCACCAGCCAACGAGGGCCGTCCTGAGAGCGAGACGGTTCAGTTCATCGCGTTGGAACCGCAGTGGCTCCGGCGAGCAGCTATCACGCTCTTGGTCATCTTCACCATCTACTCACTGGGTATCTGGGTATTCGGTGCGATCGGACACTTTCTCTTTCTGATTTTGTTGGCGTTCCTGATCGCAATCGCGATGGAACCCTCCGTACGATTCTTCGAGCGGCGGGGTCTGCGGCGAGGGGTCGGCACCGCGATCACGATGTTTGTGGGTGCGCTCGTCACGTCCCTAGTCCTGGTGATGTTGGGGGGCGTGTTCTCATCGCAACTTGCTGGGCTGGTGGCGTCGTTGCCCAACATCATCAACGATGTTGTGGCTTGGCTGAACGACGCGTTCGGACTAACGCTGGACGCAAACACCGTGACTAGCCAACTCAACCTGGATGCCAGCAGGTTGGCCGCTCTGGCTGGCGACTTCGCTGGCGGAATTGTGGGGGCTTTGGGGGTCGCCTTCGCCATCGTCTTTGATTTGTTGACGGTGTTGGTCTTCTCTTTCTACCTCGCCGCCGATGGGCCGCGACTCCGCCGCACGGTGGCCTCTTGGCTACCGCCGGCGAAGCAGAAAGTCCTGATAACCGTTTGGGATATCAGCATCGCCAAGACTGGTGGATTTGTGGTATCCAAGGTGATCCTAGCGTCCATATCGGCGGTGGCACACTGTGTGTTTTTCTGGATCATTGATCTGCCCTATTGGCTGCCAATGGGAATCTTTGCAGGGTTCGCGAGCCAATTGATTCCCACCATCGGCACCTACATCGGTGTGGCGGTCCCCATCCTAGTCGGCGTTCTGGTCAACCCCGTCTACTTCGCTTTTTGGATTATCGTCTTCGCAACCGTGTATCAGCAGATCGAGAACTATGTTCTGACACCGCGGGTCAGTCGGGTGACGATGAACATTCATCCCGCCGTTGCTCTGGCTTCGGTGTTCATCGGCGCAGCCATTTGGGGTCCCATCGGAGCCTTGATCGGTATCCCAATCGCGGCCGCCGTCATTTCCGTGGTCGACACGTATGGCAATCGATACGAACTAATTAGTGAAATGCACGAAGGGGTGGGGTTCCAAGCCACGGCTGCGGATGGGGTCGGGTCCACCGACCCGAAGGTCAACAAACTGGAACATGCGGCCATGGAGGTGGGGCAGGCCCAAGCCGAAACCCGCCAGGATGCTGAACGGGCACCCGCCAGTCAGGACTCGCCTCGAGACGAAGCCTAGAAACCGAGTCGGCGGAGTTGTTTGGGGTCCTTCTGCCAGTCTTTGGCGAGTTTCACCTTAAGATCCAAGAACACCTTGGTGCCCAGCAGGGCCTCAATCCGGGCTCGCGCCGCAGTGCCGATGTCGCGGATTCCGGCGCCTCGCTTCCCGATTACGATCGGCTTTTGGCTGTCCCGTTCCACGAATAGGAAAGCGACAACATCAAGCAGGGGGTCGGACTCGGGCCGTCCCGGCCGCAACTCCATCTCTTCCACCACAACGGCAATCGAATGCGGCAACTCGTCGTTCATGTGTTGCAGCGCAGCCTCGCGGATCAACTCGCCAACCAACGTGGCATCAGGCTCATCGGTGATGACGTCGTCCGGGTACATCTTGGGGCCTGGCGGCAGGTGGGAGAACAGCACGTCCGTGAGTGTTTGCACGTTTGCGCCATCCGCGGCACTGACGGGCACCAGATCGTCGAACGGTTTGCCGACCTTCTCCCCTAGCTGATCTAGGCCGACAAGTTGCTCCGCCACTTGATCCGGCGACGCCAAATCGGTTTTGGTGACAACACCAATGCGGGTCTTCCTTCCGGCCGCCGCCGATTGTTTGGCAATGAACTCATCCCCCGGACCAATCTTCTGGTTAGCCGGGACACACATGATCAGCATTTCCACTTCTGACCAGGTGGCCCGCACCAGGTCGTTGAGTCGGCGGCCCAATACGGTGCGGGGCTTGTGATACCCGGGGGTGTCCACGACCACAAGCTGGGCCGATGGCCCGTTCAACACGCCGCGAATAGCGTGGCGTGTGGTCTGCGGCTTATCTGAGGTGATGGCCACGTGGGAACCCAGGAGGGCATTGGTGAGCGTGGATTTGCCCACGTTGGGACGACCGATGATGCAGGCGAACCCGCTTCTGAACGCTGTCGGCGATTCTTCTTCCTTCGCTGCCTCCGGTTCGGTCACGACTCCTCCAGATCGGTTGGGGTGATCAGCACGGCGCTGATCTGGTTGCGACGGCCAGCGCCCGACAGCCCCTTCAAGGTCCACCCTTGTTCGGCAATCTCCGAGCCCGGGATCGGCACCCGACCTAGCCGAAGCCCCAGTAGCCCACCCACCGTTTCCACACGCTCAGCATCGGGTTCAACCTCCATGCCAGTCAGCTCAGCCACATGCTCGAGGGACAGACGTGCGCTGACGCGCAACGCTCCCCCCGGCAGTCGTTCGATCTCCGGAGCGCCAGTGTCAAACTCGTCCGAGATCTCTCCGACAATCTCCTCCAGGATGTCCTCGATGGTGACCAGACCGGCCGTGCCACCGAACTCATCCACCACGATGGCCAGATGTTCCCGAGCCGCCTGCATCTCGCGCAGTAGGTCATCGGCGGCCTTACTGTCCGGGACAAACACCACCGGTCGCGTCAACGCTGCAACGGTCTCAGTCTGTTCGGCTTGCTTGTTCTCAAAGATGCGGCGGACGACGTCCTTCAAGATGACGACACCGGCAATGTCGTCGGGGCCTTCGCGAACGACCGGAATCCGGGAAAACCCTGAGCGAAGGAACAACGACAAGCACTGGCGCAAGGTTTTGGAGGTCTCGATAAACACCATCTCAGTGCGCGGCACCATCACTTCGCGTGCAATGGTGCCACCAAGGGCGAAGACCGAGTTGATCATCGTGCGCTCGTCCTCGGCGATGACCTCATCCCCGGCGGAATCGACCAGCTCGCGCAGTTCAGCCTGCGATGCGAAGGGGCCGCGCCGAGAGCCCTTACCCGGTGTGATCGCATTCCCGACCTGGATCAAGACGACGGCGAACGGATTCGCAACTGCTGTGGTGAGCCGAATCAAACCCGAAGTGATCCCAGCCAGGCCGTAGGGCCGCTGGGTGCCGAACGTTCGCGCTGAGACGCCCAGAATTACGTAGACCACTGCCCCCATCACCAACACAGCTAGGAGGAATACCCAGTTCACCTCCCACTCGAGCAGGTCCAACAGTGCTGAGGTCAGGGCGATGAAGGCCGCCAGGGTGACAACGGTGTGAGCCAGTAGCAGGGCATTGGCGTACTTGGCGGGCTGGGCCAGGAATCGGTCCAGTTTCGCCGCTTGCCGGGGATGATCGTCGGCGAGTTCGGCAACGCCGGACTTCGATAGGCCGCCGATGGCCGCTTCCGAAGCGACAAGCAGCCACGACACACCCAAGAGGGCCAGGGTTAGGAGCAGGAGGAGAACGCCAGAGGTGATCAACCGGGTAACCTCTCCCGATACTGTTCCAGCAGGGCTGCCTGCCGGGCAAACATTCGCGTGGCCTCCTCCGGTTCGGCGTGATCGTTGCCGAGCAGGTGCAGCACACCGTGGGTTAGCAGCACCTCAACCTCCGCCTGTGTGGAGTGGCCTGCTTGCTCCGCTTGCCGTTCAGCGACCGGCCAACAAATCACGATGTCGCCCAGAATCCCGGCTTGCACCAGCTCATCGGCCACGGGTTCGGTCAGTTCGTCCATTGGGAAACTCAACACGTCAGTGGGTCCGGGTAAGTCCAACCAACGTTCGTGAAGTTCTGCCATTTGGGGTTCGGCCACGAAGGACACGGACAACTCAACCGCTGTGCCCATTCCCACATTTGCCAGTAGGAACTCGGCTAGACCGCAGATGGTCTTGTCGTCGATAGGGGCACCGCCGGGGTTGGTGATCTCGACGGTCATCAACCAGATCTCCGTCTGCCCCGTGCGGCGTGGGAGCGCAATTGCCCTTGGTTCGTATCCTCTTCATAGCGGCCATACGCGTCCACAATACGTCCGACCAGCCGATGCCGCACAACGTCGCTGGACTGCAGTTCGCAGAAGGCGACGTCCGGCACATCGCGCAAAATATCGGCGACGATCCGAAGCCCTGATGTGGTGCCCGAAGGCAAATCCACCTGCGTGACGTCTCCTGTGACCACCATGGTGCTACCAAATCCCAGGCGAGTCAGAAACATCTTCATCTGCTCGGGAGATGTGTTTTGGGCTTCATCCAAGATGATGAAAGCATCGTTGAGCGTCCGACCCCGCATATAGGCCAGCGGAGCGACCTCGATCGTGCCGCTAGTCATCAGGCCGGGGATTGAGGTGGGATCGATCATGTCGTGCAAGGCGTCGTAAAGGGGACGCAGGTACGGGTCGATCTTCTCGCTGAGTGTCCCGGGCAGGAATCCGAGCCGTTCCCCGGCCTCGACGGCCGGGCGGGTCAACACGATTCGGTTGACGTCCTTATTCTGCAGCGCCTGAACCGCCTTGGCGACGGCCAAATACGTTTTGCCGGTACCGGCTGGCCCGATTCCGAAGGTCACGGTGTTGGCGTCAATCGCATCGACATAGTGCTTTTGGTTCAGGGTCTTGGGTCGAATCGACTTGCCCCGGTTGCTCAGGATGTTGGCGGTCAGCACCGCAGACGGCACGCCACCGCCGCGAAGCATGGCGATGGAGCGTTCCACGGCGTCGGGCGTCAGGGCTTGTCCCGATGCCAACACCGTCAGCATCTCGGCGAACAGCAGTTCGACAAGGCGGACGTCCTCTGCGGCCCCCACAAGTTGGATTTCGTTGCCCCGAGCGGTGATTCGCAAACCAGGGAAAGCCGCTTCGACGGTGCGCAACAATGCGTCGTTTACACCCAGGACACTCACCATGGATTGCGCGGTAGGCACCACAATTTGGGCCTCAGTGGTCAGGGTCGCCATCAAATCCTTTTCTGCCTGCGGCCGAACTTGCTGTCCGGCAGTCTCTGCGGGCACGGAAGCGTTGCCGAACCCGGAGACTCCATGTTACGCCGGTTTGGGTCTAACTGCGCACGGGATCCGCCACGCTCGCAGACCCTAACGGCTCGAACCCGGCTAGCCAGGGGGCCACAGCAAGGGGCGTCCGCCTAAGACATGGACATGCACATGAGGGACGGTCTGACCGGCCATGACGCCAGTGTTGGCCACTAGGCGATAGCCAGCATCGGCCACACCCAACTCTTGGGCGGCGTCTACTGCTCGCTGCAAGTACCGGCCCACCCCATCCGGATCCTGGCGCGCGAAGTCGGCCATATCCGCGTAATGCACCCGCGGCACTACTAAGACATGCACTGGCGCTTGGGGGTTGATATCGCGAAAGGCCAAGAACTCGTCGTCAGCAAAGACGAAGTCCGCAGGGATCTCATCTGCTGCGATCTTGCAGAAAAGGCAGTCGTCCATGCTCCGCAAGGCTACCGTCCTCAGACCCAGACTGCACCGGCGCCGGCGCTATTCGGCCAGCTTCGCCACGATTTCTCGCTTAAGAATCTTACCGGATGGCCCCAGTGGAAGGTCGGCCACGAAATGGATGACGCGAGGATACTTGTGCTTGGCAAGTTCCCCTTGCGACCACGAAATCAGGTCTACCTCGCTCACCTCAGCCCCATCCACCAGCACAACGACCGCGGTGATCTCTTCGCCGTGAGTTTCGTGCGGCGTGGCCACCACCGCCACCTGAGCAACCGCGTCGTGGCGCATCAACACTTCTTCCACTTCGCGCGGGTAAACGTTGAAGCCGCCCCGAATGATGAGATCCTTCTTGCGATCCACGATGAAGACAAAACCATCCTCATCTTTGTAGCCCAAGTCTCCGGTGCGGAACCAGTCGTCCACAGTCACCTCGGCGGTGGCCTCGGGCTTGTTGAGGTAGCCGGCAAAGACGTTGTGGCCACGAATGACGATCTCGCCCATTTCGTCAGCGCCCTTCAGAATAATCTCGCCTTCAACGTCGGCCTCGGCGATCTCCACATCCACGCCCCAAACGGCCCGACCGACGGAGCCAGGCTTGCGGCCGTAGTGCGATTGATTGAAGGTGGCGACCGGAGATGTCTCGGACAGGCCATACCCCTCGTAGATGTCGGCACCGAACGTTTCCTTCACCGCGTCAATCACGGCAACCGGCAGCGAGGCTCCACCACTAACGGCCATCCGGAACTGGGGCCGACGCGGGTCGGCCTTGGCCACGGCCAGCAGCGCGATGAACATGGTGGGCACTCCGGCGAAGAGTGTCACGTTGGCGCTTTCGATCACGTCCATGACGGTGGCCGGATCGAACCGTGGGACAAGGGCCAAAGTCGCACCAGCACGAAACGCGGCGTTCATGACAGCGACCTGACCAAACGAGTGAAACAGTGGGAGTGCGGCAAACAGAACGTCATCGTGGTGGATGCCGAGCGTATCGAAGGCACAGAGGGTGGCGTTCCACATGATGTTGTCGTGTGTGAGCACCGCCCCTTTGGGTGCGCCAGTTGTCCCCGAGGTGTAGAGGATCACGGCCTCATCGGCGGGGCTGCGCGTGACGGCTTGGGCCAGGGGCGTCGCGCTCGCGGCAGCGGTATCCAGTTGTAGGAATGCATCGCTGTCGCTCATCACGGTGAAGGCCGGCACCCCCGCCAGAGCGGCCCCTTCGGCCCCCTCCTCCAGCAAGGGGCCCGCCACAATCAGTGCCTTGGACTCGGAGTCCGTGATGGCGTACTCGATCTCGTTGGCCACCAGCAGTGAATGGATGGGGACAACAACCGCACCGAGCGCCAAGATGCCGTAGTAGGCCATTGGGAACTGCGGCACATTGGGAACAAGTAGCGCCACCCGGTCTCCCGGCTTGATCCCCTGCTCGCGCAGCACGGTCGCGTACTGCCTGGCCCGCAGCCATAGTGCGCTGTAGGAAACTGCGATATCGCCCAGCACCATCGCGTTCTTCTCGGGGTAACGATAAGCTGACTCAGCGACAATGCTGGCGAGGTTGGTTGAAGCAGTCATGTCGTGCGTGGTTCCTTTGCTGCGAGATTCATGTGGCGGCTTTCTCGAACATTACTCGACCCGGGTTTTAGTCCCAACGCCCGCTTCGCGCCATGACGATGCTGGTCGCACAAACACCGGCTGTTGAGGTACGCAGCACGGAGTCGCCCATGCGGACGGTCAAGGCACCGGCCTCGTTGAAGAGTCGGTTTTCGTCCTCCGCAATACCTCCCTCGGGCCCGACCACCAACACGATCCGGCCTGCTTCTGGCATCGAGACACGTGAGAGGCGTGCGCTGGCCGCCTCGGAAAGCACCAATGGCAACGTGGCCTCCGCGAGGATGGCTGCAACCTCGGCTGATGTGACCGGCTGCCCGATCTCTGGCAGCCGGGAACGGCGAGACTGTTTGGCCGCGGCCGCGGCGGTGGTAGCCCATTTCTCCCGGCCGGTCGTCAACTTCTTGCCGCTCCACTTGGCCACGCTGCGATCGGCCTGCCAGGGGACAATCGCGTCAACCCCAGCCTCGGTGAGCATTTGGACAGCCAGCCCGGAGCGCTCGCTTTTCGGAATGCCCTGCACCACGGTGATATGGGGCGATGGGGCTGGTTCATCGCGGACCTCGTCTATCAGCACCGAGAAGCTGTTGCGCTCCAACTGCTCTACCCGACCCATCACACGTCGGCCGCGCCCATCCACGAGTTCAACGGCCTCACCTGTCCGTAGGCGCAGCACTTGCGCACCGTGGTGGCCTTCCGACCCCGCCACGGCGCAAACCACACCGGGCGTGCAGCGGGCCAGTGCTCCAGCCTCGGTGTCCGCCTCGCTGGACAGTAAGAATACCGGCGCACTCACTTGTGGGAGAACTTCCCTTTCAACCGAGTGAAGATGCCCGACTGCTGCTCCATGGGTGTGCCGTCGGGCTTCTCTTCACCGCGCAGCGCTGCGAGCTGCTCCAACAGATCCCGCTGCTCAGATGTGAGCTGCTCCGGGGTTTGCACGTCCACGTGTACGGTCAGCGAGCCTCTCCCGGAACCGCGCAGGTGGGGCACCCCGCGGTCGCGCAGAACCTGCTCCTGACCGGATTGGGTCCCGGCCGGCACCTCGATCTGCTCCTCGCCATCTAATGTGGCCAACGGCACCTCGATCCCCAATGCAGCGGCCGTCATGGGCAAGGAGATCGTGCAGTGCAGATCGTCGCCTTGCCGAGCAAAAACCGGATGCGGTTTCTCATGAATCTCAACGTAAAGGTCACCGTTAGGTCCGCCACCGGGACCAACTTCGCCTTGACCCGATAGCTGGATTCGGGTGCCGGTCTCCACACCTGCGGGGATCTTGACAGTCAAGGTTCGCCGGGTACGCACGCGACCATCTCCGGAGCACTCCGAACAGGGGTGTGGAATCACGCTGCCGTATCCACGACAGTTGGGACAAACGCGTGACGTCATCACTTGTCCCAGGAAAGACCGCTGCACCGATTGAATCTCTCCCCGGCCTTTACACATGTCGCATGTGGTGACCTCGGTGTCGGGCGCAGTGCCTTCTCCTTCGCAGACCTCACAAACGACGGCAGTGTCAATCGTGAGTTCGCGTTCGGTCCCGAACAGCACCTCATCCAATTCGACTTGGAGCCGGATGAGCGCGTCCTGCCCTCGCTGTTTTCGGGAACCAGGACCAGTCTGGGATTGTCCACCGCCGCCTTGTCCGAAGAAGGCATCCATGAGGTCTGAGAAATCGAAACCCGGTCCTGCCCCGCCGCCTTGAGCAGAGGCGCGGGGGTCGACGCCACGATCGTACATCCGCCGCTTCTCCGCGTCGGCCAGCACTTCGTAGGCCGCCGTAACAGCCTTAAACTTCTCCTGCGTTGCGGCATCCGGATTGATATCGGGGTGCAACTCTCGTGCCAGGCTGCGATAGGCCCGCTTGATCTCCTGGGGGGACGCATCGCGTGCCACCCCGAGGATCGCGTAGTAGTCAGTCGCCAACGTCGCTCCCTTATCTGCTGTGATCGCTCAGGTATTCCCAGGCGACCGGCTCACAACCGGCCTCCGCCAGCCTGAGTTGCCCACTGCTAGTTTCCCCCGGTAGTCGGTCAACTACAAATCATTGATCTGCCAGCACCCGACCCAAATACCGGGCCACCGCTCGTACTGCAGCGATGTTTCCCGCGTAGTCCATCCGAGTGGGGCCAACCACGCCCAAATGCGCCAACGCGGAACTGTCCGGCCCGTAACCGACCGAAACTACTGAGGCGGCGTTCATGCCAACGACGTCATTTTCGTGACCGATTCGTACGCTCACCTCATCGGTGGCTGTGGTTTCCCCCAAGAGTCGCAGCAACACAACATGTTCCTCCAACGCCTCTAGGATCGGATGCACCGAGTGGGGCAGGTCGGCTGTCTCCCGCGCCAGATTTGCGGTGCCCCCGATGACAATCCGCTCTTCCACTTCCTCCGTGGCTGCCTCCTGCACCGAACCCAACACCGCACGAACGACTTGGTCATCCACCCCGGTGAACCCGGCCGCCACCTGGTCGGTGAGACCGCTGACCTCCGCGAACTCTCGATCCACCAGAGCGTCGTTGATTCTGGCATGGAGGTCACTGATGAGGTCTGACGCAAAACCGTCGGGCAGCTCTAACACGCGTTGTTCGACGCGACCTGTATCAGCGATCACGATCACGAGGAGGCGCGCGTTGCCAAGCTCAACAAGTTCCACATGCCGAATCCGGGATCGGCTCAAGGACGGATACTGCACCATCGCGACTTGGCGGGTGATGTCCGAAAGCAGTCTGACCGTCCGGTCAACCACGTTGTCTAGGTCGACGGCGGAGTCCAAAAACGTCCTAATGGCCCGTCGTTCGGCGCGCGAAACCGGTCGGATTCCCGTGAGGCGATCCACGAATAGCCGGTAGCCCTTGTCTGTCGGAATCCGGCCCGCACTCGTGTGCGGCTGCACGATGTAGCCATCTTCCTCGAGCACGGCCATGTCGTTGCGCACGGTGGCGGAGGACACCCCCAGTTCATGCCGCTCCACTAGCGACTTGGATCCGACAGGCTCGTGGGTCGCGACGAAGTCGGCAACAATGGCACGCAGAACGTCCAAGCGTCTTTCGTCACTCATCTGGTCCCTCCCTGCGCCTCGAAGTGGCTGAGTGGCCAAGTCTGAGTTGGCACTCGACTTCCATGAGTGCCAACTCTACGCCGTTGCTGTCGTCCCGGGTAGAGCATTGGGGTGAGGATTACAGTCAGGGCTAGCGAACTGGCTAGCTCTGTGACCGGAATCTGCTGCCAGGGCATCTAGGCGCTCCAAGAGTCGCAGCGTCACCATATCTGCCAGTAACCGGCCAGAGCGGGTAAGTCGGATGCTGGTGGGGGTACTTCGCTCAGCCAGTCCCTGGTCAACGAGCCCCCGTACCATCGGATCTTGGGGCGCGAGACCCACCTCCAGTAGCCGCAGCCCAGTCGACAGCCGGATTGACAGCATCACTGTCTCGGTGAGCCGCTCGTCCGGGGTCAGGTGTTCCGTCCCAGCCGTTGGCAGTAAGCCCTCCGCGATCCGCGCCGCCCACCGCGCGGGGAGTTTCTCGTTCCAATACCGCAGCCCACGGGTGGTGCCGTGTGCCCCCGGTCCAATCCCTAACCAATCGGCCCCTTGCCAATAGCCAAGGTTGTGGTGGCATTTGCCACCTGGGCGCGCCCAGTTGGAAATCTCGTACCAGTGCAGGCCAGCATCGGCGAACATCTGATCGGCGAGTTGATATGCGTCGGCCGCGTAGTCGTCGTTCACGGCCGGGACTTCGCCTCGTCGGATCCGGCGGGCGAGGCGGGTGCCGGATTCCACTTTCAAGCCGTAAGCAGAGGTGTGATCAACGGGTGCGGCCAAGGCGGCCTCGATGGACCCCTCCCAAGACGACAGAGTCTCTCCTGGCGTCCCGTAGATGAGGTCAAGACTGATATGCGCGAACCCGGCCATGTGGGCAAGGTGCGCCGCCGTCACCGAACCCCCGGGAGTATGGCTGCGATCCAAGGTGCGCAAAACCGCCTGATCTGCGCTCTGCATCCCGATGGACAGCCGGTTAAACCCGACAGCAAGCAACTGCTTAAGCATGCCCGGTTCGATCGTTTCCGGATTCGCCTCTGTGGTGATCTCAGCGTCCGAAGCGATCCCCCAGACGGCAGCGATCTGCTCCAACACCATCCCTAGGTCCTTGGCCGGCAGCAGCGTCGGCGTGCCGCCTCCGAAGAACACGGTGTCTACCGGGCCGGTGAACGGGCCTAGTTCGCGTGAACGAAGCTCAATCTCAGCGGAGGCGCTTCGCGCCCAATCGCTGGGCTGACCGCGTCCGGACTCCCCGGGTACGAAAGTGTTGAAGTCGCAATACCCGCAGCGGGTCTGACAATACGGCACATGCACGTACACACCCAGTGCGGGACTGCCAGCAAACGTATGCGAGTCCGGGCGCGCACTCGATTGTGGGATCACCTGCTCAGCATAAGTGGCCCACCCAAGATCATCAGCCGTAGAATTGGTTGTGCCCCCGCTGAAAGCAGCAGGGGCACAACCAATCGAGTGTCAGCGACTATCCGCCGTACATGGCGTCGACATCAGCTGCGAACTCTTCTTCCACAACCTTGCGCTTCACCTTGAGGCTCGGCGTTAGTTCGCCACCCTCTACGGTGAGCTCACGTGGCAGAATCTGGAACTGCTTGATCGTTTCCCAGTGGTTCAACTCCCCGTTTAGGGAGTCGATGGCCGCCTGGACTTCCGCCCTAACCTCTGGGTTCTTGGCCGCAGCCTCAACGGACGTATCCGCTAGTCCCTTGGTGGTGGCCCATTGTGTGATGGCATCGGGATCCAACGCCACCAACGCCGACGCGAACTTCCGGTTGTTCGCGATGACCACAACAGCGCCGGCCAACGGGCAGTGCGCCTTGAACTGGGCCTCGATGGCACCTGGCGCGATGTACTTGCCGCCCGAGGTCTTCACCAAGTCCTTCTTGCGATCCGTGATCTTGATCCGACCGGCTTCATCGATCACACCGATGTCACCGGTAGCGAACCAGCCTTCCTCGACTCCGAAGACTTCCTCGTTGGCCTCCGGACGGTTGCGGTAGCCGCGCATGACGCCAGGTCCGCGCAGCAGGATTTCACCGTCGGCGGCAATCTTCGCCTCGGTGCCCGGCAGCGGTTGTCCAACCGTGCCCGACTTGATCGCACCGGGCCGGTTGACCACGGAGCCTGCAGAGGTTTCGGTGAGTCCGTAACCCTCCAGGATCGGCAAGCCGGCCACCTGGAACCAGGTGTTGATGTCGCTACTGAGCGCCGCGGAACCGGACACCATGTAGCGCAGCCGGCCACCCAGGCGCTCCCGAATCTTGGAGAACACCAGCTTGTCAGCCAGATTGACCTTCATGGCCAGCAGTCCGCCAACTTTTTCGCCAGCGGCTTCCTTCTCGTGTGCCTCAGTGCCGACGGCAAACGCCCAGTTGAAGATTTTCTCCTTTGCGCCGCCATCTTCCTTGACCTGGCGCATCACGCCCGCGTTTACCTTTTCGAAGATGCGGGGCACAGCGGCCATGACCGTTGGCCGAATGACCGGGAGATTCTCCACGATCTTCGGGACGCGGCCGTCAACGGCTGTCACGCCGCCAACCTGTAGGTGAGCACACATCAGAACCTTGCCGAAGGAGTGGGCCAGCGGTAGCCAGAGGAACTGCACGTCATCTGGGAGGATGACACCCAGGGCTGACATCGAGGCGCCCTCATAGGTCCAGTTCGAGTGGGTTAGCTCCACACCCTTAGGTTTTCCGGTCGTCCCTGAGGTGTAAATCAGCGTGGCAAGGCTGTCTCCGTTGATGGCGGCCACATTGTCCTTGATCAGATCCGGCTTCTCGGCCAGCAGTTCGCGACCCTTGGCCTTGAGCTCTTCCCAGCTGAGGATGTTGTCGCCGTTTCCGTCACCATCCATCAGGACAATAGTCTGCAGATCCGCAAGATTGTCTTTGTTCTCTTCGGCCTTCTCCGCCTGCTCCATGTCCTCGGCGATCAACACGCGTGTGTGTGAATCCACCAAAATGTAGCCGACATCTTCCGCACCCGTGGTGGGGTAGATGGTCGTTGTGGCGGCGCCGGCCAACATGATCGCGTAGTCCGCGATGATCCAGTCCAACCGGGTGTTGCTGGCAATAGAAACCCGCTGTTCGGGTTCCACCCCAATCGAGACCAAGCCTGCAGCAACTTCCGAGGCTTCATCAAATACCTGCTGCCAGGTGTATGAGCGCCAACCCCCATCTTCGGTGGGGGCCTGGAAAGCTTCCTCCGGACCACTTTTCGCGACACGATCGAGGATCAGTTGCCCCACGTTGTCCGCTGGTTTGGGATATGGCTCGTTAAGTGACCCAGTGGTTCGACCCGCTGAGGGTGCTTCGGTCATGCGTCCGCCTCCTTGTGAGCGTTGCGCTCGATGATTGTCTAGCGCACTCTAGCGCCTTGTGGCAGCGATTAGCCCTGCTACCGCAGTTTTAGTCCCTCAGAC
>JAHZKU010000018.1 GCA_022600255.1 Actinomycetes bacterium
ACTACATCCGCTGGTACAACCAGACCCGCCGCTACAGCAAGATCAACAATGCCAGTCCCATCAACTTCGAGACAACCACAACCCCGGCCAGTACGGTCGCTGCATAACAACCCCGTGTCTACTTTCCTTGGGGAACCTCAACAAGGCTGCTGGGTGCTGAACCACCTCGTAGCCAACCGCGCCGATACCGTGATGGCACGTCACATTCGGTCACATCTGCTGGTAGGAGGCAGGTAGGGGGCGCGGGCGACGGATGCTTGCGGAAGGCCTGACGAGCCAAGCGTCCCCCAGGAATCAGCCAACTCGGATGGTCCTCCGTGAACGGGGGCGCCGCCAGGACGAAGCTCTCGAATTCGGGTCGCGCCTCTACAGGAGCCTGAACATGAGTGTGGGTGGGGCGTTGTCCGCCCCACCCACAGTTGTGTGTTGTGTTGTTCTCCTAGCGCTTCTTCTTGGTGCGCACGGTTACGGTGTCGGGCGCGGAGTCACCAGCCGCTCCCTTGGCCGTTACCGTGACTTGGTATTTGGAACCTGGGCGAAGTTTCTTCACCTTGAACTTGGTGTTCGTGGTGCTTCCGCCCTTATCCAGGGAACGGCGTGACTTCTTCTTCACTTTGGTGACCTGAACCTGGTAGGACTCGGCGTGAGCCACGCTGGCCCACTTCACCTTGACCATCCGCTTTTTGACCTTTGCCACCTCAACCGTCGGTGCATCCGGAATCGGAGTTGGCTCCTCGGTCTGAATGGGTGTGGGTGTCGGGGTTGGCGACGCCGGCGGCGGCGGGGGTGGTGGTGTGGGGTCTTGACCAGCCTTCACGTTGAGTAGGTCGTAGCCCTCGATGATGTCTGATACCGATTGTTCTTGGAGCCACTGTTCACCAGCGTCGCTGGACGCTTGCGGATTCAGACTGTAGAACAGGCCGAGGGCACCGGCCACGTGCGGACTGGCCATGGAAGTGCCATCCCACTCTTCGACCGAACCATCGGGAATCATGGACGCAATGTCTTCACCGGGGGCTGCGATATCGACGCATTCGCCGTAGTTGGAGAACCATGTCAGGTAGTCCCATTCATCGGATGCCGCCACAGTCACCGCGTTGGGTGCAGAGGCCGGACTGTAGTAGCAGGCATCGTCCCAACTGTTACCTGCCGCAACCGCAATCGGTACACCAGCGGCGATGAGATTCTCCACCGCGATGTTGACACTTTCGCTGTACCAGCCACCTAGCGAGGCATTGGCGACACTCGCTTCCGGAGCATTCGCTGCTATCCAGTTCATGCCAGCAATGATTCCGCTGTAGGACCCATAGCCGCCACAATCCAGAACTCGCACGGGGTAGACCATCGCGGCCGGAGCCACACCATAGCCATCCGTACCAGCGGCAGTGCCAGCGACGTGGGTGCCGTGACCGTGGCAGTCATCGGTGCCGTACCCGTCACCGATGAAGTCAGCCCCTGGACCCACTCGACCCGCCAAAATGGCGGTCTCGGTGATTCCGGTGTCTAGAACATAGATGTGGCTGTCTTGTCCGTCGCCCAGCTCAGTGGTGAACTGGCCGTCTAGCGGCAGGGCCGGTTGGTCGATGCGGTCGACCCCCCAACTACTGGCGTCACCATTGATTTCTACTCGGCCGTCAGGTTCCACCATCACCACCCCCGGCATCTGCTCCAACTCGTCGATGGCATTGGCGTCATCGCTGTGGACTACCAGGCCGTTCAGGGCCTTGCCCTTCAACGACGTGACCTTGTCCACCGAGTCAGGCAAGGCCACCGAGACGCTGCGAACGTCGGCCCGGTCCGCTACCTGAACGATGTAGCGGTCGACCCCACTATCGGATGCAATGGCTGGCCCATCAGACTGTGCCGTCGCCTGGCCAGTTGCACTTGTGGCCACCACAGCGAATGCCGTAACGGCAGAAGCGATAGCCCACTTTGCTACCCGGCTGGTACCTACACCGTGGGTTGCCGGAACCCCATCGGCTGAACTTATCTTGAATCGCATTTTTCCCTCCTGGTTAGCGAGTAACTCGATATTGGGAGGGGGTGCGACAAGTAACGCTGGATGTGACTGCCGGAACAACTCCACTCACGGCACGGCAAGAGCGCAACAGAAAGCGACAACGGGGAGCCGTAGCCACCGCACGCAGATGGGGAAGCAGACAGGTGAGATCCAGTTCAGCGTGAACAGACGGTGTCCTTCGAGGGGTTCGCGCTCACTGGACAACGGTTGGCACAACTGGTCGTAGAACTTTGGGCAGGTGTTGCCTCAGCAACCGGGGTCGTGCGGAGATGGGACGGCTTAGGCGGTGTTCAATCCACTTGTTTATCTACGACGGTGTAGTCCACCGCCGACATCCACAGCGGTTCACCCGCTGAGTCTCGCAGTACTGGGCGATTCTCCTTAGTGCCGATATAGGCGATGACTGATGGCAGCACGACGCCTGATTCCAGGCGGACTGTGGTGCCTAAAACTGACCGTTGGTACCAACGTGGGTGCCCTTCGTGCAGATCAATTTCTGCCCTTTGGTCGTCAGTGAGCATTAAGACGTAGGTGGGGTGAGTGCCAGACCGAGCCGTGAGCGTTGACACCACCTGACCGTCTCCCCTTCGGGCGTTACACCAAGCCGCGTCGAAGCCGGTAATTTTCGCCCGAATCACCATCACGGGTTCCGCTCTTGTGGGAGAGAGTCGGCCATGTAACTGTTGGGGGTCAGCGTTTGAACCGTAGGCTAGGACGGCGTGCCGATCCTGCATGGCAACCGGCTCGGAAGGCTCGTCAGTGGTTTCCCACAGTTCCCCATCGCGGGGGACTAGGGCCGTTACCCCACGGTTGTCAATCACGAAGGATGCATCCACCGGAGCTCCCGGGTACTGCCACGGCTCGACGTGCCACGAATCAGGACTCCGCGTCCCTTCGAACGCGGGTACGTGGCGTGACCCCGTCTGAGTGATCCACGTCCTCGTAGAGTCTGATCGTCCCCTTCGCGGGGGCGGGAAGCTCGAGGTTGTTCAAGAATGGCGACGAGGAAGAAGCACAGCCCGGAGGAGATTGTCCGCAAGCTGCAGGAGGCCGACAAGCTCCTGGCCGAGGGTAATACGGTCCTTGAGACGTGCCGGCAGCTGCAGGTGGCTGAGCCGACCTACTACAAATGGC
>JAHZKU010000212.1 GCA_022600255.1 Actinomycetes bacterium
CCGGATCCGCGCGCGCCCTGGCCTGGTGGTTTCGAAGGTCGTCCTGGCCAGTGCCGGTTTCAGATCACCGGAGGGCGCCCGGCAATCGTCATCCGCCAAACCGTCGACCATTTCATGGGCCGTCGGCTCGCGGGAGCCACCTGTAAGCCCTCCCAAGCTCCCTGCAACCAGTCGCGCAGCACATCGGGGTCAGGGTTGCGCAGGGCGGTGATGATGGCCCAAGTGGCCACATAGATTGGGGCCAGCGGCAGTGGCAAGTTACGGCGGGCCAGCCAGACCCGGTTGCGAGCTTGTAGTCGGTAGAAGTCACTGTGCCGCAGTGGGTTAATGGCTGGGTGACCAGCAACGAGATCTCCCGCGTACCAAGTCTGGTACCCCGCGTCCCAGACCCGCCAGGCGAGGTCGATGCCTTCATGGGCGTAAAAGAACTCGTCAGGCCAGCCATCTGCGGACTCGAATACGGATCGGCGAATGGCCACGGCACCTTCCCAAACGTTCAGGGCGGGGCTATTGCGCAGGGGATCGCCTACCCGCAGCCGCGGATTCCAGCGCCGTGGCGCGGGCAGTCCGGTCGGATCGGCGACCCTGGGTTGTAGCAGGCCCAGCCCGGGGTGAGCGGCAAAACGGGCCGCCACCGTCGCCAGGAAGTCCCGGGTTGGCAGGAACGCATCATCATCTAAGAAGAAGATGAGCTCGCCCTGCACCTCAGCGACGCCAGCGTTCCGACCGGCGGGTATCCCCACGTTCTCCGGCAAGGAATGACCCCGCACCCCAGCGGGTAGCCCAGTGGGCTCCCAGCCGTTGCCGACGACAACAATGTCTAGGGCTACGCCGTCTTGAGCGAGCAGAGACCGCAGCCCGCGGTTCAGGTCGGCGGGACGATTCCCCATCGTCAGCACCACCACGCCAATTAGGGGCATTTCTGGGACGGGCTTTGCGGGTTGGGCAATCGCGGATGACACGCAAGCCATGTTATCGGTTGGTGTTCTCGCCGGGACGCTACTGTCGAGCGGCCTTCTTGACCAGACCTAGTAACAACTCGACCGCGACGTCGACTGGGACTGTGGCCAACTCGGCATCGGCGCTGGGCGCACTTGGCCCAATGAGGTTGGTGAGGTCACCTGCGATGGTGGCCCGGGACGCGGAAATGGCCGCAATGGCTGCACCGCTGATCTCCGCGATCTGCGCCAGCGCCCAGTCCGGCGTTTGTAGGGCGTGTTCGTCCCGGCCGGGACGGCGACCGTCCACTAGGCCCCAGAGAGCGCAACGGCGAATCCAATCGTGGTAGCGGGCCGTGGGCAAAGGCTGATCCTGCTCGATCGCCAGCAGCCATTGGCGGACCAGTTCGGCCTCTTCCCGGCTCAGGGACCGGTTCGACTTCCCATCGGCTAGCTGCCAGAACGCCGTGGTCGTTCAGGAAGGCACGAGCATGACCAAATGCTACTTACCAGGCCACGTCCGGTCCGCACGTCACAGCGACGAAGCTGTCGGTGTTGGTTGTCGCCCAACCAGAACTCCATGGGACGGCCGCAAGACTACTTCGGAAGGCGGATTTTCATCTTCGCCGCTCGGCCGTAGCCGACCACATTCTTGTAGCGCGCCTTGAGCACGTACTTCTTGCCGGGGCGTAGACCACTCCAAGTGATCACCCGCACCTTAGCGCTGCGCTTGCGCCACTTTGTCTTGCGCTCCTCACCCTTTTTGATCTTGGCGATCCCCACCTTGGCTTGGGTGATCTTGCGTGAGCCGTTGCCATTGCGTTTCCACCGCAGATCGACGGTTCGGTTGGTTACTCTTGCGGCCTTGATGATGGGCTTGTTCGGTTTGGCCGCCATGATCACGTCGCTCGCCTTAGCCCACGGACTAGCGCCGGCGGGATCTAGGGCTGCAACACTAACTCGGTAGGTGGCCCGCCGCTTCAGATTGTTGACTTGAAGTTCGGTGGCGCGCCCGTTTGCTAGGTGATAGCGGACCTTGCCCCATTCATTGGTCTTGGGGTGGAAGGGCTGGGTGGCGACGGAGAACGTAGAGACGAGTTCTGGTTTGACCTTGGGGGAATCCCACGTGACCCGCAGGGACGTTAGTGATTTCAACACTTGGGCCTTGGCATTGGCTGGTGCGCCAGCCCGGTCTGGCTGACCGACACAGTAGGACCCATCGGAGCGAACAGTGGCGTCAGGGACCACATTGTCCCAGCCCTTGGCATCTAGTTGATTGGGGTAACTGATCGTTTGTTTGCCATGGCATGCGTAGAGCGGTGGCGGTTCGATTCGTTCCGAGTCTTGACCGATCGTTTGGTTAATCTCGAAGTGTAGGTACGGCGTGCGGCAGGGTGCTACGTCACCTGATGAGCCCATGGTGCCCAGTTTGGTGTTCGGGGTGACGCGTTGCCCGTTCTTGATCGAGATGGACTTCAAGTGGCGGTATTGCGAAGTCAGCCCGGCGCCATGATCGACCCAAACCCAGTTGCCGCGGCGATCATCTTGGGACTTTCTACACCCCGTGAATCGTCCGCCGACGTAAGCCACCCCGTGACCACTGGCATAGATTGGGTCGCCGAAACTCCCGACAAAATCGATCGCCCAAAAGCCGTGGTGGTTGGAGCCCAGCGGCCGACAGTTGGTGAAGACACACGTAACTCGGGTCGGTGCCCGCAACGGCAGAAAGGTGGGACGACTGAACAACGGTTCGCTGCTGTTGCTGACCTGGGAGGTAACGAGGGCATCGCCGGAGGAATCGGCCAGAGAGCTTTTTGCCACCGGAGTCGGCCCGATCAGGGTCACAGCGAGCAGAAACCCAAGCACGAGGGGGCCGATGTGGATGCTTGTCTGCCTTGTCGTGAGCACGGATCGTTCCCTTCTCCTCGCCAGATGTGCCTTCAGCGGGAAGCTACTACGAGCCCGGACCCGTCCGTCCCCGCGCACCCGGTGTATCGTCCTGAACTGTTGCATGCTTGAGGGATTTTTGGGATGCCAACCACGGATGTCGCCGGATAGCGGATCGATGTCGCCTTCTGGACGGAGATCAGGCTGCGCTCTGCTGAGCTAGCGCTGCGTCTTGGTAAAGGTTGAGGTAGCTGCGGGCCATGGTCTGCGAACCGTAGCGGGCGATCACATCGGCACGGCCCTGCGCGGCCATTCGCGCGGCTTGGTCTGGGTTATCCAGTAACTGCGCTACGGCGGCTGTCATCCCCTGAACATCGTGGGTATCCACCAATAGGCCATTCACCCCAGATTGAATCACGTCGGGCAGTGCCCCGACCTTGGTGGCGACTATGGCCACCTGGCCAGCCATCGCCTCTAGGGTGGTCATGGGCATACCCTCCCGCAGGGAAGGCTGCAACAGGATCTGGACTGCGTCGTAGATACTCTCGATGTCCTCCCGGAAGCCGAGGAACTGCACCACAGAGTCCAAACCTGATTCTTGGACCATTTGTTCGAGATCGGGCCGCAACGGGCCATCGCCCGCGATAACGAAGCGGACCTCCGGGTGCTCCGTGTGCAGATTGGCGGCCACTTTTACGAAATCTTCCGGAGCCTTTTCCGGCGCTAGGCGGCCCACCATCGCGACGGTTGGGTGCGTTGGATATGCGTCAGAATCGGCAGCGCTCGCGGGCCTTTCAGGGATACTGATGCCATTTGGGATGCTGACGACCTTGGCGGAGTTCAAGTGGTACTGGCTGACTAGCAGCCCAGCGGCCTCGTCGGAAACCCCGGCCACCGCGTCGTAGCGGCGCAGGATCGGCCCATCGAATCGATTGTGTGCGCCGGTGTCGAACCGATGACACGTGCCGATGACGGTCAGCGGCAGACCGCGGCTGGCCAGATACCCGTACAGGTTGGCTTTGTAGCCGTGGGTGTGTAGCACCGTGGTGTGTTGGCTGCGCAGTGCTCGACGTAGCTGTCTTACAGCGAGCGGATCGAATCGCCCCTTGCAGGGCAGGATCGCAACATCAATGCCGAGAGCCCTGGCCTGATCGGCGACCTCCACATTCGGGGCATGGCTGTTTCGGAAGACCGTGATGGTGACGTTGGCCCCGAGCGCTTGCTGCCCGAGCGCGAGATTGATGATCATCTTCTCGGCGCCGTACAACCCGCCGCTAGAAATCAGATGATTGATACGCATTGTGTGCACTCTATGGGACAGGACTGCCGGCTCGGGCACGGACTGCCCCAAGTCAGCGGCGTGAATCCAGCTCTGTCGGGGTCTAGGAGCCCGAATGCTCCGGTTGGTCTTAGGCTGTGCTCATGTCTCCCCTCTCGGCCCGTGCGCTGTCGCGGCTGCGGCCTCCGGCGCGACGGATTGCGCAGGGGGCCTACGCAGCCTTGAGTCGGCAACGTTTGCAGCGCCGCGTCGTCTTGTTCGAGTCCTTCGGAGGCTCGGCCATGACCGGAAACCCCTACGCGTTGTATGCCGGGATGCGCTCAGACGCCCGGTTTGCGGATCACTCATTCGTCTGGGCTGTGCAAGCCCCGTTGCAGCACCAAGTGGCAGAGCAAGTTCGCGACGACGATGCGGTGCGCGTCGTGAAGTACCGCTCGCCAGCGTATTTTCGGGCGCTAGCCACCGTGCCGACGCTGATCAACAATGTCACGTTCCCAGCGCTTTTCCGGAAAAGGCCCGATCAGTTCTACCTCAATACGTGGCACGGCACTCCGCTGAAACGGATGGGGATCGATGCCCGGGATGGGGCCAACATTCAAAATACGGTGGCCAACTTCCGCGCGGCCGACGTCTTGCTGTCCACCAGTGGCTACATGACCCAGGTCATGTACGAGGGGGCGTATGGACTCAGCGGGGCCGGCGGCCAGATCCAAGAACTGGGGTATCCCAGGATCGACATGCAGTTCGACCGTGTCGGGCAGCAGCAAACACGGGCCGCGCTGGCTGCTGCCGGCTTTTCGGTGTCAGGTCGCCGTGTGATCTTGTATGCGCCAACGTGGCGGGCGACTTCGGCTGCCGGAATTCGACTAGAACTGCGCGATGTGGCCCAGGTGATCAAGCAGAGCCAAGCCGCGCTTGATCCGACGCGAGCTGTGGTTCTGCTACGTCTGCACGACAGCGTTGCTACCCATGCCAAGGAGGTCCCGGAGCTGGCAAGTTGCCTGGTTGCTGCCGAAGTACGCACCAACGCACTGCTAGGGATTACCGACACGTTGGTGACGGACTACTCGAGCATCTTCTTCGACTACCTAGCCACGGGGTCCCAGATCGTGTTTTACACCCCAGATGCACCCGCCTATGGTGCGGTGCGAGGCCTCTATCTGGGTCCCACCGAGCTGCCGGGGCCCTCCACCAGCAGTCGTGCCGAGCTAACCCGCTGGCTGTCGGATCCACCGCAGCGGGGGTTTGTGCCAGCTGATCAAGCTCGGGCACGCTACTGCCCCCGAGAGGACGGTGCAGCAACCGCCCGGGTTTTGGACTTGATTGTGCAGCGGAATCGGTTTTCCTTGCACTGAGGGATTGCCCGGTCTGCGACCGCACAGGGCTCAAAGTCGCAAACGGCTGTGGCGAACCGGCTACGTGCTGGTTTCCCAGGGTGCTGAAAAAGGGTAATAGGCCCGTAGGAATGGGGCCACGGCCGCGATGTTCTGCTCTGAACGCAGGTCTACGGTTTCCCCCATGTTGAGGCAGAACGCGTCCACATGTCGGTGGCGCTCCAAATAGCGAAGTCGGCGACCAAGATCGTCCGTCAGCAGGTCGAAGTAGCGATCGCTGAGTTCGGATGCCACGAAGGACCCCGTCGCGTAGCCGTACCAACTCTGCAGGGAGATGGGAGAAATGTCGCTGGCCGAACGAAACTTAGCCAAGGAGGTGCGTTGGTATGCTTCCGGAAATTGTTGCTCGAGGTGCAAGGCCACGCTGCGCAACTGCGGGATGGGAACATGCGGAAGTTTGCTCGTTTGTATCCGGCCCACCGCTTGCCGGAGGAGAGCCCGGTCGTTGCGGGCGGCCAGGCTGCGGAAGCCGGCCCCACTGACGGCTGGGCCAACCCCGATTGGCAAGGTAGTCCGGAAGAAGTGCGCCTGCCCAGCCGGTGTGAAGAACGCCTCCGGTGGCAGTTCCCGGCCGATGAAAAAGTCGTCGTTCAGGTAGAGGTAAGCCTCGCTGAGGTCAGGAATGTGGTGCAACCGAGACTCAATGGCATGACTGTTGAACACTGGAAGCATCGTGGGGTCCGGGAAAATCTCGCGATGATCCACGATCTCAACCTGGTCCGAATCCGCCAGCCAGCTAGGGCTTTGCCCGTCTGTCACAACGAAGATCTTGCGGATCCAGGGCGTGTACATGCGCAGCGAGCGCAAGCTGTAGCGCAGTTCGTCTAGGTTCCGAAACCGAGCAGCGTCGGTGCCCCAATCCCGATTCGAACCAGCGAACTCGGCGTGGCGCTTCCGCCATTCCCGATCCGAATCGTCCACCCACGTCAGGACTGCATCGACGGGGAACAGCACGTCCTCCACCGCGGGGCCAGCCAAGCTCTCGAACGAAGGAACTTGCACGTCCCCGAACGGGATTTGCGCCGGTGTTCGTGCGATGGGAGGCAAGGTTTCACACCAGCGATTCGGCTTTGGCGCGGTCCAGGTTTGGTCAGGCTCGCCGGACCAAACCTCAATTTCCACCGACTCGGTGATCCCCAGGACCAAGTGTTGCTCGGGGTCCACGACCGGGAGCCCCAGCACGAGTGTGCGCGCTCTCGCCAGACCACCCTCAGGAAAGTCCTGGATGTCACAAAGTCGGCGCAAGCCACCGTTCTTCAGCACACCGAGCGAAATGGGGGGTCCCGGAGCGGCGGCATAGGCGATTAGGGCCGTCATCAGTTGGGGCAGGTCGCTGTGCAGCACTGCTATCCGGACACGCGTTGATGATTGCTGGTAGCCAAAAATCTGCACCGCCCCGGACTCCGCAGCGGCACAAACGGTCGCGACCGCAGCTCGGTGTTGGTCAAGTCCGTTGGCTTGGGTGACGACCTCTGCGGTGATGGGACGCCCCTCGTAGCGCACTTGGACGAGTTGGCGGGGGTCATCTTCGGTTGGGTCCGGTAGTGGTGGCCGCTTGCTGCTTTGGTACGAAATCGTGCGATCCCAGCCCTTCCCCATCTGATCGCCCAGTCGTCGTAGCCCGGCAAGCGCGCGGTAGGTCGGGGATGTGGTGTCAGGAATCAGTCGTTGTAGCGTACGGCGCTTGCGACCCTGGCTGGGTGGGTCTGGTCGCACCAAATCGCTTCCAGCGGGGGTCCGCGAGGCGGGCGCGCTGGACCCGCTAGTGTCGTCGCTTGGTCCGTCGGCGGCGCCGACGGCGTTCTGGCGAGTCGACATGCTCGTAAGCCTACTCCGATCGCCACTGGGGGGCATTCGAACTCGACGCCCGCCAACCGGATCGACGGCGAATCTCGATGATCGTCGCTAGGTGCCACTACGCCGGGCCTTGCGGCGCTGCTTTTGTTTCTTCTTCTTGGCTGCCTCGACCTCAAGGATGAAGTCGGTGGTTCTGAGCTCGAGAACGCTATCGCCTGTCATGAGCAACCCACGATCGACATAGGTTCGGATGTCGCCGGACTTTCCAAGACTCGCCGCCACAACCGCGCCGCTGTCTCGTAACTCGTTGATGGCTGGCAGGCAGTTCGGTTTGAATTCTTGGGACCCAGTCGGCAGGGTTTGGTCGAAACAGTAAACCTGCACGGGCATGCGTACTCCTGCGCAGAATGCGATCTGTTGCACCAGTGAAAACGGCACATCCTCGGCTGGCTGGTGCAGTTTCTTACTGATGCCAGCCGCGGCGGCGATGTCGTCGAATCGTTGTTCAATCTCCGCATCGGTCATCCCCATTAGGCCACTGACAACGTGGATCGATTGGCCCAACGACAAACCTCGGACGTGTTTCTTGCTTGGTTTGGCGATGTAAGCCGTGCGCTGCGAGGGCTTGACTGAGCCTTTGTCGGGCCTAAGGATTTCCGCCATGACCCGCAACAGCAGTGCCTCACGTTGTCCGGTGGCATCGTAGATCCCGACGACCTCGCCAGGGCGAGCAGTCAGACTGATGTCTTGCAGGGGCCACGAGGCGTCCAAGTAGGTGGCGCCAAGAACTTTCGGCATTCGGCCCCGACTGCGACCACGCTTCTTCTCGGTGTAGACGCCCACGCTGACTTTCGTCAGCATCAGTGCTTGCGCTACGACCGGGGCACCGTCGCCGGCATTCGAGCGCTTCACACGTCCGCCCTCCGAATCAGACCGGCTCGGGCGTGCAGCATCATGGCGCCGACGACACAGATCACTGCGATGACTGCCGCGGTCAGGATGTAGACGCCGGGGCCCTTGAGTACGTCATCGGGCCAGAAGGCGGCTCGATAGAAGTCAAGAATGCCGTGGAATGGGTTCAGGTAGAGCACCCACGTCGGGATCACGTCTGGGAAGTTGCGGGTCTGCCAAATGACCGGGCTCATCCAGAAGAAGAACCGGTTGAGTAGCGCGGTCAGCCGCTCGACGTCGGGGAGTCGCAGGGCCATCGCCGACAGGATCATCGCTAGGCCCAGACACAAGAAGAACTGCATGAAGATGCCAAGCGGGAAATACACCAGTTGCCAGTGCACGCTCGGTTCGCCCGTGAAGAGGTAGAACGAGATGACAAAGATGACCACCACGGGTAGAGCCAGCAAGAAGTCAGCGAAGCCATAAAGCACGACCCGTAGCGGCCAAGCTACAACAGGAAGGGCACTGGTAGCCGCGTCCTTGGAGTAGCGCCGAAAGGCCTTGGTGCTCTTGGCCACGGAGGCGCTCAGCCACGCCAGCGGCACCAATCCGGTAACCAGGTAGACGATAAACGGCTCAAGCGTGATGCCCTTGGTGGAACCGAATATGAAGGCGAAAACAATCCACATGAACAGCGCCTGCACGAATGGCTCGCCCATTGTCCACAGCAAGCCCAGCTTGTACCGCCCGTAGGTCTGCTTCAGTTCTTGCCGCACCAACAGCGAGAGTGTGCCGCGATGCTGGAAGAGGGACCTGGTAGCACCGACCCTTGGCCGAGGCGGTTTCTGGGAGATCACGCTCATGCAGCGGCCCTCGGGGCGTGGCTGGTTGCGTGCATGACGAAAGCGTATCCTCCATTGCCCCCCCGATTGCTCCAAACCTGCGGTGCCGAAGCCGCTGGCTCCAAGGGGCGCGACTGTTAGTCAACCTGAATTGCGGGTAGACACACGGTGAACAAGGCGTTGGGACGAGTCCGAATCAGGTCGTACCATTGGGCAAGAGATGGCCCGGTGCTCTCCCACTTTTCCGCAGCGTTTGGCGGGGTCTAGGTTTGGGGCGCTCATCTCTTGCGAGGAGGAGGATGGCATGACGGGTTCGCAGACCGAGTCGGAACGTGAAGCGGGTATCGACTCCTCGGCGGCTCCTCTCACAGGCAGTTCATCTACCAGCCCGAGCAACGAACCCGCGGACGCCGCTTCCGGCGAGGTCGTGGCCACCAACCCTGCGCAGCCGACTGCGGGCCGCACCTTAGCTGGTCGAATCGCCAGACGGCTCACAGGGGGCCCGGGCAGCCGGGTGTTCGAAGCCGGTGTCGGGCTGCGACGTTCGGGATACTGGATGGGCGCGAAGGCCGTGGAATGGCGTGGCCGCACTAGGCGGCTCCAAACTAGCGCTGAGCAGGGCCACGCTGCTGTCCGCGTGGCGGGTTACCCGGTGCAGGCTAGAGTGATCGATGACGCGACGATCCTGCAGGAGCATCAGCGCTTGCTAGCGCAAATCGCTGACCAGCTAGAGGTCGCCGGGGCGCAATACTTCCTAGTCCCAGCTGGGGATGGATTTCACACCATCGGGTTACGGCCAAAATCGCGCCACTTGGTGGGTCCGGTGCTCGCTGA
>JAHZKU010000213.1 GCA_022600255.1 Actinomycetes bacterium
GCCCCAGCTGCACCAACAGACCGAACAAGCGTGGTGCCTGACCCTGCTCACAAACGTGGTCGTGACCTGGACCACCGAGTACTACTCACTGGCAGTCAAGTCGCTGCGATCCTCGGGCCGCGACGTCCCAAACCAAGTCCTATTGCGCGAGACCCTTGACAAGGTAAGCGAGCGCAATCGGAAGGCGGGTTTGGGATATCGCGCTTACCAGCGGTTCTCGTATGCCAATGTCACTTTGTTGTCCGCTGGAACGGCCTACTACCTGTTCCTGTCTGTGTTCTCTTTGGCCGCACTTGGCTACGGGGTGGCGGCCTGGCTTGGATCCGATAGGTTGCGGGATTCGATCACGACTGCGCTGGGAGAGGCGTTTCCCGGCTTGGTGGGAACGAACGGTATTGATCCACAGGCACTGAGCGCTCTGGGACAAACCGCTTCCATTGTTGGTCTCGTCGTCATGGTCTATTCGGCCAGCGCGGCCGTGTACGCCACGAGTCGGGCGCTGCACATCATCTACGGAGCTCCAAAAGACTCCAGGAACTACGTCCTGGCTAGGGGCAGGTTGGGTGCCTGGCTCCTCGTGGTGGCGCCGCTGGTGCTGCTCTCCTACGTCATCTCCGGTGCAGTGACTGGGTTGGCCAGTCAGGTGTACGAAGCGCTCGGAATCAGCGGAACTGTGCTCCAACCGTTAGTGCTCGTAATTGGGCTCGCCGCCGCCTTGGCGCTGGACTTCCTGATCATTCTTCTACTACTGGGACACCTCGGCGGGATCAGGCCTGATCGACGGTCGCGCATCATTGCGGCCGCGATCGGTGCTGTCGCCGTTGAGATCTTGAAGTACGTGATGACATTGGTAATCTCGTATTCACTCTCAAAGCCCCAGTACGGTGTGTTCGCTGGTCCGATCACATTGCTATTGGTCCTCTACCTGCAGTGCATGACTTTCTTTGCGTGTGCTGGGATCGCGGCTGCGCTCAGTGGTCGCGAACTCCGGCAATGAGCAAACCATCCAATCCCGTGGTGTAGCCCTCGCGGCCGTCATGGCGTCGACCGCTACTAGCGATCCTGACCGACCCAGGCGGACACCTCTGGCACTAGACTGACAGCAGGTCGGGCCCCTTTGGAACTGGCTTCATACGAGTGATGAGCGAGCTGAGGATTGTGGCCGTCTGTAACGACGGCGCCTCCCCTCCGCGGCTTAGTCACTCGTTCCAAGTGAAGCAAGTCCGCGTGGTTGAGGAGAGAGAGTAATGGCGACACCGTTGCCTATTGATCAGTCCTGGTATCGGCAGGTGCTGCTGGCTGCAGCTCTGGTGGGTTTGCTGGTAGCTGCCCTGGGTTTGGTGTATCTGGGTGTGAGCGGGGCCGCTTTTGAGGGGATCTTTGGGGAGCCGCGACTCGATGCTTGGTCTGGTGAGTGGTGGTGGATTGGTGTCACCGCAGCTGGCGGCTTTCTCGTTGCTGGGCTGCGCAAGTGGTGGAAGACCACGGACAAGGTTCCCGGAGGCGTGGCGATCATCGAGTCCGGCAAGGTCGACTACAAGGTCGCTCCTTCGTGGGTGGCGCTCGCGTTGGTATCGGCGGTGGCTGGGGCCAGCTTGGGGCCGTCATTTGCTCTAGTCATGATGGGCGGTGGCCTGGCCGCGTGGGTCGCGTCCCGTCGTTGGGTCGGCAACGAGGACGCGCGGTTGTATTCGACGCTGGCTGGTATTGCTGGTGGCTTTGGCGGCGCTTTCACCTCACCGATGCTGGGATCGCTGGTCGTCAGCGAGCTTGCGCCGGTCCCGAAACAGAAGTACGTCGATGCGCTACTCCCGCAACTCATCGGGGCGGTAGTGGCCTTCGGGCTGTTCTTCGGAGTGGTCGGTTCGACACTGTTGAACAGTTTCGCGATCCCGGCACCGGAGTTCACCACGTGGCTACTGGTGATGGGTGTGGGGCTTGGTGTTGCTTCCAGCGTGGTCATGATCGTGTTCATCGCCATCGTGAAGATCGTCACGGTGGCTGGGGCGAAGCTGAGCCATTCTCTGATTCGGGGCGTGGTCGGTGGGGCCCTGGTCGGTTTGCTGGCCGTGGCGCTTCCGCTGACGATCGGGTCGGGGAACAACCAACTTTCCGCGGTCATCGACAATGCTCCGGCGATCGGCGCGGGGCTGTTGCTGGCGGTGCTGGTTGGCAAGATGTTGGCGATGGCGTTGAGTCTGCAGGCCGGTTTCATCGGCGGCAACGTGTTGCCGATGCTGTTCGTGGGTGGCACGGCTGGTGCGATTGTCCACATCTTGGTCCCCGGTATTCCTTATGCGATCGCGGTCGCAGCGATGCTGGCCGCGGTGCCGGGTGCGGTCATCAAGGCCCCGATTGGTCTCGTACTGATCGCGGCGCTGTCCGTTGGGCTGGGACCGGTGACTACCGCCCCCGTGGCCATAGCTGTAGTCACGTCGTATCTGCTCACCGCAGGCTTCGCAGCCCTGCTGCGGGCTAAACGCCAGGAAGTTCCAGCGGTGGATGTCTAGCCGCAAGGCTGCTGGGCCAGCTGCAACTTGGCCGGTGAGGGTTTCGGGTTGATATCTGGAGGAAGCAGAGTATGGATGCTGAAGTTTCGGGTGACCAAGGGGCTGACTTGCAGCGGTCGGAGCGATTAGGTCATGCCCTGTATGGGTTGATCATTGTGACCGCGACTGTGGTGGCCGAGAAGGAGCACATCGAAGAACCGATCCACGCGATCGGGTTGCTCGTGGGGATCGGTGTGGTTCTGGTCTTGGCCCACACCTATACCGGGTGGATTGCTGAGCGGGTGGTAGCCAATGAGCGACTTGGCAAGCTTCGTCGACGACTTCTCATCCGGAACAATGTGCCGGTTGCTTTGGCGGTTGTGGTGCCGATCGCGTTGTTCGCATTCAGTTGGGTGGGCCTGGTCGGGATTGAGGCCGCCTACGCGGTGTCGATCGCGTTCAACATCCTGGTCTTGCTCGCGATTGGTATCTATGAGGGCCGCCGAGCCAACATGAGCTGGCTGGGGGCGCTGTTCAGCGGCGCGGCCGCTGGTGGCATCGGTGTGTTTGTGATCCTGATCGAGATCAACATCTAACTGGGCGCCTGAGGTGGGAACGGGACTCCACCATCGCCCGCGCTCTGTGAGTCTGGGGCTTACCCCTATGGGTACGCGGATGGGGTAGGCGTAGGCTGAAATTGCAGGCTGAGCGAAAGCTGAGTTTGCTCAACAATCATCACCAGTTTGGTGAGTGCCAAGAAGGAGATAGCTAATGACAGACCCGAATCTAGTGTTGTATGCGGCTTCGTACGATGACGCGGACACCGCCAAGCAGGACTTCGAGACACTCAAGGCTGCGGAAGGCCCCGACCTTGCTGTAGTGGCTGCAGTGGTGATGTCCCGAGATGCCGATGGCAACGTCGACGTCTTGTCAAAGGGTGGCGCCATCACTGGCGCAGGCGCGGTCCTTGGTGGCGGCGCTGGCCTGGTCGTGGGCCTGTTCGCACCCCCACTTCTCGCGGCCACCGCGATCGGTGCCGGGATCGGGGCACTACTAGGTCACCTGACCAAGAAGCACAAGGAAAAGGAACTCGGTGTCGAACTAGAGGAGTACTTTCCCAAGAACTCCTCAGCAGTTGTAGTCGTGCTGGACAGCCTCTACCTGGATCGAGTCGAGAAGGCGTTGTCTAAGGCTGACAAGAAGGTCAGCAAAGCCATCGACCAGGACGACTACGAGAAGCTGCAGAAGGCATTGGCAGATTCAGCGAACGACGTCACTGACGCTGTCAACTCCTGAGAAGGACCCGGTCGGCTCCTTTGATGAGCCACAGGTCGGGTGACGGTGTAGCGGAAGAGGCGGTCCCTTGTCCAGGCTTACCTGGGCTAGTGGCCGCCTCTCTGCCTGACCGTCGGTGAATGGCTGGCTTCGCGGCCGACCAGGCGGAACCTTGGACCGGTGCGAGCCATCGCACCGGATGAGGAGACAATGTCGGTGGGAAGTGTCGGGGTAGCCGTTGACCGGGTATCGCGCGAATCGGAGGTTTCTAATGCGTGAAGTATTCGCGTTGGACCTGTCGAAATTGAGTTTGCGCACTGCGATCATCGGGACGATAGTGCTTGGGATCACGGTCGTTTTGGTCGGGGTGTTTGGCAACGTGGCGATTGCGGCGGGATTGGCAGCGGTCTTCGTGACTGCCGCTGGACCAGCAGACACCCGTCGGCCCGACCTGGGGTCAGTCTTGTTGGTCGTTGTCGGAGCAGCTGTCACCTTTTTGGTCAGTTTGTCTGCGTCTTCCCAGGTCGCGGCAGCGGTCGTGATCACTGCGATAACGCTCGCGGCGACCCTGCTGGCACTGCTGGACAAACGCTCGGCCACGATGGGCGTTTTCGGCTTGTTGTGGGCGGTCCTGGTGCTGGATGTTGGCGCCACCGCAGACACCGCCGCGAGCATGGCGGCCGCTTTCGCCATTGGCGGGGTTCTGGCCCTGCTTGCCCTGTGGATCGCCGACAGGTTCTTGGAATCTGACCCCGATCCCGAAATAGCCACCGAACCCGAGCAAGACATGGCCGAAACGGCTGTTCGCTCGAAACGCCAACGGGACGTGATCGTGAGGTTCGCGATTGTCCGGGCACTGGGGGCCGGAGCTTGCGTACTGCTGGGCTATTCCTTGTTTCCCGAGAACCCCGCCTGGGCTGTTTTGACGTTTGTCCTGGTCATCCAGCCCCCCGCTCATCAATTCGTGGTCACCGCGTTGGGGCGGGCCATCGGAACTGCCGTCGGTGTAGTCCTGGGTGTGCTGATCATCCAAGTCAGCACCGGAAACACCGTGGCATTGCTGGTCGCCTTCGTGGCTAGCTCATTCTTGATGATGGCTACCCGAAAGGTCAACTACGCAGTTTCGACGCTATTCACCACCGGTGTCCTTCTGATCTCGCAGGCGCTGCTACAGGAGCAGGCCTCGGTTGCAGCATGGCAACGTCTGTTGGCCACACTCCTTGGTGTGGTGATTGCTTTTGCGGTCGTCGCGGTCCTCGCTTTGCTCACCGGCCACCACCGACAAGCCGAGGCCGAAATCATTGACCGAGACAGTTCTTCTTGAGGAGGGAAACTCATGACATCCACGAAGCAGTCGAGCCTACGCGAGCACACCTACAAGATGGCACTTACCGGGGCCATCTTGCTGATCTCAGCAGCAACGATTTTCTACCACATCATCGAATCC
>JAHZKU010000214.1 GCA_022600255.1 Actinomycetes bacterium
CCATATCCCGTTTGGACTCTCGCTCTGCGATGGCGTGCCGTTTGTCGCGATTCTGACGACCTTGCCCCAATGCCAACTCCACCTTGGCGTAGCCATCCTTGAAATAGAGCGCCAGTGGTATCAGTGTCAGGCCAGATTGGTTTGTCTTGGATTCCAGACGCTCGATTTCACTGCGATGTAGCAGCAGCTTGCGCGTGCGACGGGGCTCGTGGTTGGTCCAATGGCCATGGTCGTATTCAGCAATGTGAATATTGTGGAGCCAGACTTCCCCGTCTCGGATTGTGGCAAAGCCGTCGCCGATCGTGGCTTTTCCGGCCCGGAGCGCCTTAACTTCGGTACCCACCAGCACCAAGCCGCATTCGATCGTTGACAGGATCGAATAGTCGTGGCGAGCTTTTCGATTGGTCGCAACAGCTTTCCGACCTTTTTCACGCGGCATGAGTCAAGTGTGACTCAGACACACACAGGTTCTTTGGGCCCGGTCCCGAACCAACCCCGCGGGTTCCACGGCGCTCCGGCCACTCGGGCTTCAAAGTGCAGGTGTGGTCCGGTCGATAGCCCGGTCGATCCGACGTAGCCAATCACTTGACCACGTTTCACCGATTGTCCGGCCGACACGGCCATTCGGGATTGATGGGCGTACGAACTGGTGACATTGCCTCCGTGAGAGATCACAGTGTAGTTGCCGTATCCGCCACCGCCACTGGCTGAGATCACTACGCCATCGGCCACTGCCACAATCGGTGTGCCCGAACCCGCGCTAATATCCGCCCCAGCGTGGCAACGCGTGTATCCAAGGATCGGGTGCAGTCGCCAACCGGCGTTCGAGCCAATGGCGGCCCCGGCCACGGGGAACTGCCACTGCCCGCTACCCGAGCCGGTTTGGATGCCAGTGCTGTTGCCCAGTTTCCGGGCCGCCGCGGCGATCTGCTTCTGAATGCGCGCTTGCTCATCAGCCAGCTTGTCGTACTCAGCCTTTACCTCATCCTGATTCTGCTTAGCAACGCGGAGCGCGGCGTTCTCTTGGGCGATGAGACCATCAACCAGTTCCTTGGCAGCGGCGGCCCCAGCGGTGGCTTCCTTGGACTCTTCCAACCGCGCCGTCGCAATGGTTTCCTTCTCCTTTGCGACTTCCCGCAAGGCGCCGAGACGAATCTCCGTCGCCGAAAGATCGGCCCGGTTCTCATCCATCTCACCAAGGGCATCATTGTTTGCCTTGCTCACCGTGCGGATCGCGGCCAGCCGGTCCGTGAAGTCCGAGGGGTCCTTGGCATCTAGGAGCATCTCCAGTTCCGCGAACGGACCCATTTGGTACGCCTGCCGGGCGAAGTCTCCGACGTTCCCCCGCAGCTCGTCGATGTCACCTTCGAGGTCCGACAGCGCTTCCTCGGCCGCTAGGATTTGGCTCGTGACCTGCTCCAACTCTTTCTTGGCAGCGGCGTTGGCTGCATCGGAGGCCGCTTGAGCTTCCTTTGCTTTGGCAAGATTCTCGCGGGCGCCGGGGAGTTGCTCGCGGGCGTTCAACACCTTCTTCGTGGCCTTAGCGACCTGCTTGTTGTAGGCCAACACCTCTTCATGGGCGTCCTGGACCTGGCCGTCGACCTTTTCCTTCTCCGACTGCAGATCAGCGGTGGCTGGGGCACCAACAACCAGTGATCCCATGGCCAGAGCTCCAACGAAAAGCCCTAGGTGTCGCCTGCGCATGACGGGGCGCGGGTTACCGTTTGCTTCGGCGTCGTTGCGCCGCCCACGTGTCACGTCATCCACGCTAATACTCCCTACCCCGCGCTGCCCTTCTTACATATCACTTTGGTGCGATTTGTCCGGGCATTTGCTCGGTGCGTCAAACTCGCAAATAGCGACGTAGGGTAATCACGGCGGCCAGTGCCGCGAGCCCAACCCCTAGCGCGATCAGAACCACCGAGGTTTGCCAGACCGAGTCCCAGCCCACGAAGGGGGTGAATTGGAATGAGGGCTCTAGGAAGCGGTCAATCAAAACCACCTTCATCCCAACGAGTGCACTAACAGCGATCACCGCCCCAAATAGGGCCGCCACGACTGATTCCAGAAGGAATGGGAGTTGGATGTAGAACTTGGATGCCCCCACTAGGCGCATGATTCCGGTCTCGCGCCGGCGACTGAAAGCAGCCAGTCGCATCGTGTTTCCGACTAGCAGAACGGTCACGACCAGCATGGCCAGGGCAATGCCCAGAGCAATGGCCTGTAAGCCATCCAATAATCGGAACAGCTTGTCGAGCACTTGCTTCTGGTCGTCCACCCGTTCCACGCCAGGTTTGCCGTCAAAAGCACTTGTGATCACCGAATAGCGATCCGGGTCCGATAGTTTCACGCGGAACGATTCGCCAAGATCAGCCGGTGTCGCGGAGTCGGCGATCGGTGATCCGGCGAACTGCGCCTGGAACCGCTCGTGGGCTTCTTCGGCCGTCTCGAAGTAGACGTCCTGAACCAGCGGTTTCATTTCATCGAGTTCGGTAGCCAGCACCGCCTTTTGCTCGGCACTCGCCGCACCCGTACAGGAGAGTTCTTGTGAGTTCTTCGTGCACAGGAACACCGAGACCTCTACCTTGTCGAACCAGTAACCCTTCATCTGGGTCACCTGCTGGCGCACGAGCAGGCCCGCGCCTAGCAGTGACAGGGACACCGCGATCGTGATGATCAGCGCGAACGTCATGGTCAGGTTGCGGCGCAGGCCATTCCAGACCTCGCCCATTACGAATCGAATTCTCACTGAGGTCCTCCTAGTGTGCGTAGCCGTAGACGCCACGGGCTTGGTCACGGACAACGATTCCATCAGCGAGCTCAACCACCCGCTTGCGCACCTGGTCTACGATCTGGGCATCATGCGTGGCCATCATGACGGTAGTTCCCGTGCGATTGATCCGATCCAGCAACTTCATGATCCCAATCGAAGTATTTGGGTCTAGGTTGCCGGTGGGCTCGTCCGCGATGAGGATATTGGGTTTATTGACAAAGGCCCGTGCGATGGCGACTCTTTGCTGCTCGCCGCCGGACAGCTCCCCCGGCATGCGCTGCATTTTGTCCTCTAACCCGACCATCTCTAGGACTTCGGGGACCACCCGCCGGATATGACTGCGAGGCTTGCCGATCACTTCCAACGCAAAGGCTACGTTTTGCGCCACTGTCTTGTTCGGCAGCAGACGGAAGTCCTGAAACACGGTACCGAGCTGACGCCGCAACTGCGGGACCCGCCACGATGGCAGCTTGCCGACATCTTTGCCCGCAACCCAGACTGTGCCAGAGGTCGCCTTGTCCTCTTTTAGGCACAGCCGCAGAAACGTGGACTTCCCAGAACCCGAAGGCCCAACCAGGAACACAAACTCGCCACGCTCAATCTCCACGTTGACATCGCGCAGCGCTGGGCTGTGCTGGTTCTTGTAGAGCTTCGTCACGTTGTCAAAACGGATCATTGGCACCCCATCTGTGCGGCATAAGTCATAAAACGGATAGCGGCAGAAAACCGACCGTAGCCGTATTCTACGAACTAGTTGCAGCCTGCGGGATGAATGTCGCAGAAATGTCGCGAATTCTCTGGTCGTAGGCAAACCGATATCTATCGTTACTTAATCGTTATCAATGGGTGATGCGGATCACCTCACGGAGCGTCATGCTGTAGTCACCCAACAAGGTTGTCGGAATATCCCCCCCAACTCCGACAGACCTAAGCGTCGTTCCCCAAACGGCGCCAACACCCCTCCAGGTGGGAGGCCCCGGGATTCAACCCCCCGGGGCCTCTGCAATTTCTGGGCCAGCTGAGTGCGCTTCGGGCCATCCAATCCGGGGCCGTCACTCGGGGCTTGACCAGTGCGGGCCCACCGGCCTAGCCAGTGAACGCCGAGGTAGGCCGGGGGCAAGCCAGGACACCGTTGCCTCACGGGCTCGGCAGTTGCTCCAGCAATAGGTCCTTGGGCCACATCGTGGGAACTGGTGGCGTCCGCTCCCCCGACCAGGGCGCCGGCGCAGCATGATATTCCTGCGCCAGGGCTAGGGCAGTCGGCGCGTAGACCGACCGAATGCGGCAGAAGCGGCGCCGCGCTGCGGCTAGGTCCACGGGTAGCGGGTAGCCGACTTGGCGCAATGCAGCAATCCCGTTGTCCCAATCCGCGCGAGTCACGCCTGCCGCCGCGACTTGGTCCGCTGCGCTGGGCTTCGGGTCCATTCCGTCGCGATTGAGCTCCGCGATCGGTGCTGAGGTTTCGCCGATCACCTCCGCAGTCTCGTTGCCCGCTGTGTCACCGGGTTGTGACGCTCCAGTCACGGCCTGGTGCAGCCTGTCACTGAGTTCTCGTAAGGGAATGCTGCCCGCAGCTAGACCCGGAATCTGCATGGCGACCGTATCGAGCGTGACGGCGGCCTCGGTCAATAGCTGTAGGTCCTGAGGTTTGGCAGCGTCCGGATCTAGGGAAATCCGCAGGCTAACGGAGTCCATCACCGCCAGGATGCTGGTGACCCAATGCCGCGTCTTGCTGGGCGACCGTAGCCGCGCGAGGTGTGGATTGATGGCTTGGCTCGTGCGCAGGTCGCATAACCAGTTGATCCAG
>JAHZKU010000215.1 GCA_022600255.1 Actinomycetes bacterium
CAAACGGCAAGTCGGCGCCCCGCGGAAACTAACGCAACTATCCCTTGCGGTCGTTGATCGCCTCGGTCAAGGCTGGGACAACCTGGAACAGGTCACCAACCACGCCAAAGTCCGCAAGCTCGAAGATCGGCGCTTCTTCGTCCTTGTTGACAACCACGATGGTCTTGGAGGTCTGCATCCCCGCGCGGTGCTGGATCGCTCCGGAAATCCCGCTCGCGATGTAGAGCTGGGGCGCCACGGTCTTGCCAGTTTGTCCCACCTGATGGGTGTGGGGGTACCAACCTGCGTCGGTGGCCGCACGCGACGCACCAACCGCCGCACCCAGCGAATCGGCGAGTGCTTCGATGACAGCGAAGCCCTCTTCGCCCCCTACCCCGCGACCACCAGAAACCACGATTGCGGCTTCGGTGAGTTCGGGCCGTTCACCCTTGGCTTCCACAACCCGATTAGTGATCTTGGCTGTTTTCGACGCGTCGCTGACCGCGGCGGTCACTGCGACCACCTCACCTGCGGCGGCGTTCGCCTCTGCCGGAGAGGAGTTGGGCCGCACGGTGATGATGGGCGTACCCTGCGACACCTTGGATTGAACGATGGTTGCGCCACCGAAGATGCTCTGTGTGGCTGTACCGTCAGCCGCGATGTCGACGGCGTCGGTGATGACACCCGACTCCAACCGCAGCGCCAACCGTCCGGCGATTTCCTTGCCTTCGGCCGATGATGCGATGAGAACGGCTGCGGGGGAGGCATCAGCCACCAACTGGGCCAACACATCCACCTTGGGGGCAACCACGTAGTCGGTCAGGTCATCGCCCTGCGCCACGTATATCTTGGCGGCGCCGTATTCGGCGAGAGGAGCGGTGTCAACGTCTGCGCCAATCACAACGGCCGCAGGTTCGCCGATCTTGCCAGCGAGGGTTAACAGTTCCAGGGTGACTTTCTTGACTTTGCCATCGGCTTGGTCAACGAGTACTAGCACTTCACTCATGATGGTCCTTTCGCCTCAGATGAACTTCTGCTCGATGAGGTACTCGGCGATCTTGCCGGCCCCATTGCCTTCGTCTTCAATCTTCACGCCAGCGGCCTTGGGGGGCCGAGCCGCGAACTCGACTACCTCAGACCACGCTGCCGGCAACCCACCGACACTGGCGTCTGGGGCACCAACCGCGTCCAACGGCTTCTTCTTTGCCGCCATGATCCCCTTGAACGAGGGGTAACGTGGCTCGTTGATTTTCTCCACCACACTCACGACGGCCGGTAGAGATGCTTCCACCTCGTCATAGCCATAGTCGGTGATGCGTTGAATCTGAACCGTGTCCCCATCAACGGACACCTTGTTGGCAAACGTCAACTGCGGGGCACCCATGATCTCGGCGACCATGGCTGGCACAACACTCATACGGGCATCTGTGGATTCGGAGCCAAAGATGATCAAGTCGTAGCCGCCGTCGGCCAACACAGCGGCGAGAGTCTTGGCGGTGCCGATCGCATCCGAGCCGTGCAACGAGTCATCTAGGACGTGTACACCGGAATCGGCGCCCATCTGGAGTGCTTTCCGCACCGTCTCCTCGGCCTTATCTGGCCCCATACTGACAGCGACGACTTCACCGCCGTGGGCTTCAGTCAGCAGCAGCGCCTCTTCGACCGCGTACTCATCTAGTTCGTTCATTACGCCGTCGACAGACGCGCGGTCCAAAGTCTTGTCTGAGTCAGACAACTTCTTCTCGGCCCACGTGTCCGGAACCTGCTTCACACAGACTGCAATTTTCATGGCGGTCCTCCGAGCTCCAGAGTTTGGCACACCTGAGCGTTTCCTTAGCTCGGTGGCGAATGGAATGTTTCTCATCAATCGGCTGACTTGAAGCCCGACCGACCCTCTCATGTTACCCATGAGTAGCTTGAGAATTGCAGAGGGTATGCGTGCGGTGTGTGTCACAACAGGCGGATACCACCCAAACGGGCCAAGCCCCAAGGTTGCTCGAGTCCGGTTGCACGGCGCCGGCCGGTCTCGGACGGGTGATCGTGGAAAGGAGTGACCCTAACCAGGCTCGACGGAGCGGCCTGAAGCTGTGCCTAGGGCCGGAAACGTGCGGCGCAGCGTGCCTGGCATGAGACGCGTGATGAGCAGACCGCCGATCAGCAACGTGATCAGAATCGCCCACAACACGAGATTCGCTTGCTCCGCTTGCACCGCCAGTTGGCCCACCGCTGCGGCCACGACACCCACGTAGGACCAAGCCATCAGGTACCCATGAACAGCGGCCGCGGCGACAACGCCGGGTCGCAGAATCGGCAGACCAATCCCGACAATAACGGTCGCCAAGCTCAGCACCGCCAAAATGTGGAAGGGTCCGAATACATCTTCTCGGTGTAGCGCCAAGGCGGCTAGGTTTAACGCCACCAGTAACACTGCGTATCCGTAGCCCATGCGGCGGTGCCGTTGGTCGCCCTTGCGAACTGTCAGAACAGCTAGGCCGAGGACCAAGGCGGCTACCGCGCCGATCACGTGCACTGCTGCCACCAAATCGGTAAACACCCTCGCAGCGTACCGCCTGTAATTTCACGATTACCGGCACTGCTCCCAGGTGCTTTACGGTAAAGGGGTGCCTGCCTCGAACTCCCCTACCACCGCTGACACGACCCGTCCCGGCCTTCCGCTGACCGGAGAGCGCACGCTACCGGGAATCGACAAAGAGAACTACTGGTTTCGCCGCCACGAGGTGGCCTACCGGTGGATCACAGAACACGTCTCCGTAGCGCACTACGACCTGCTTGAGGCGGGCTGCGGCGAAGGTTACGGAGCCGACATCCTGCAGCGGGCGGGCGCCCGGGTGACCGCGATCGACTACGACACCGCCGCAATCGAACACGCCGTTCGCGCCTACCCCGCCGTACGAGCAGCCGTGGGAAACCTGGCCGAGCTACCCGTGCCTGCGGCATCACAGGATGTGGTTGTTTCGCTGCAGGTCATCGAGCATCTTTGGAACCTTCCCGAGTTCTTACGCGACATCCGGCAGATTCTCCACCCCGGCGGGACCGTCGTGTTGTCCACGCCCAACCGGCTCACGTTTTCGCCAGGAGTCGCCCGGGGCGAGAAACCCACCAACCCCTTCCACGTCGAAGAGTTCGACGGCGAACAACTCGCCGAACTGCTGGCCGATGCTGGGTTCGGCGAGATTGAAATGTACGGCATCAGCCACAGCGCCGAACTGCGGTCCCGGGAAGAGCGCAGCGGCTCGCTGGTGGATAGGCAAGTCGCCGCCATCTTGTCGCAGAATTGGCCGCCAACGTTAGCGGCGGACGTGGCCGCCATCACAGTGGACGATTTTGTCGTGCACCCGCATAGGGCAGATGCGCTCGATCTTCTTGCGGTTGCACGCACGTGAGGGAACCGATCGGCTCGTTCTGCCTTGTCTTGCACACCCACTTACCCTGGCTGAACCATCATGGGTCTTGGCCCGTGGGGGAAGAGTGGCTATATCAAGCCTGGGCAAACTCCTACGACCCTCTCGTGAGTATGCTGCATCGGCTCGCTGAAGCGGGCCAGCAAGATATGTTGACGCTGGGAATCACCCCCGTTCTCGCCGCACAGTTGGACGACCCCTACACCCGAACTGCCCACCAAACCTGGCTAGCCGACTGGTTCTGGCGAGCTACTGAGATGACCACAGCAGCAGACCCGACCACCCGCCGACTAGGGACTTGGGAGGCTGAGCGGGCCAACGCCGCGATGGAGCGATTTGAGACCACTTGGCGCGGCGGTGCATCACCGGCCCTGCGACCGTTGGCCGACGCCGGGGTGGTGGAGTTGCTTGGCGGCCCGGCCGCTCACCCATTCCAGCCGCTCCGCGACGAGCGAATGGTCGCCTTCCAACTCGAACTGGGATTGGATGACGCAAGGCTGCGGCTAGGTCGCCAGCCTGCAGGGATCTGGGCCCCTGAATGCGGTTACCGACCCGGGCTGGCCAAGGCCTACGCGCAAGCAGGCGTCTCTCACTTCATGATGGATGGCCCTTCCCTGCGTCATGTCGGCGCCGACACGCACCAGGCCCACCCGATCGCCGGCACCGATGTGGTGGCCTTCGGTCGCGACTTGGACGTCACCTACCGCGTCTGGTCTCCGAAGCGGGGTTATCCCGGCGGCAAGTGGTACCGCGATTTCCATACCCACAACCACCAGTACGGATTTCGCCACTCCCGGGTGACGTCTCGAAGCACGCCGAGCTCCGAAAAGCTGCCCTACGAACCAGCCAAAGCAGCCGTCGCCGTGCAACGAGATGTCGCTGATTTTGTGGACACGGTAGTGGACAGACTCACAGCGATCCAATCGGTGACTGGGTCCCCCGGCATGACCGTCGCTGCCTACGACACCGAACTCTTCGGACATTGGTGGTTGGAAGGCCCTGAGTGGTTGGAACAGGTCTTGACCGAACTCCCCAAAGCCGGCGTGAACGTCACTACTCTGGCGGGCGCAATAGAGGCTGGCCATGTGGGCGCCCCGATCGCCCCCGAAAGTGGGTCTTGGGGTTTAGGGAAGGACTGGCACATTTGGGATGGCCCCGCCGTTCGCCCGATTGTGGCAGATCTCGCCACTGCTGAAGGCCGTGTCTTGGACTATCTGAAGGGCGTGGCCGCTGACGGTGGCCGGAACGTTGTTGCCGATCAACTCGTTCGCAATCTAGTCCTAGCCCAAGCTAGCGACTGGGCCTTTATGGTGAGCCATGAGTCAGCGGCCGACTACGCGTGGCAGCGCCACGCCGCACACATCTCAGCGGTGCACGAGCTAGCCGACTGTGTGACAGCGGTGGGGTGGGATGGGTCTGCTGCACTGGCCTTAGCCGAGCGCCAGCGCGCCACAGATGGACCGTTTGGCCACCTCGACGCCCGCAGGCTTGCGTAGGGTCGGGGCTATGCAGATTCTGCACTTGTCCTGGGAGTACCCGCCGCTGGTTTACGGAGGGCTGGGACGACACGTGCACGCCCTGGCGGAGGCCCAAGCTGCGCAGGGCCACGAGGTCGTGGTGGTCACCCAAACCGAAGAGACCGTTGCCGATCGTCTGGTCAATGGGGTCAGGATCATCACGGCCCGGCGCGACTTGCCACAACTGGCCCTAACGAACGACACCCTGTTGGCATGGGTCGCCGGCATGGAGCATGCCTTGACCCGAGCAACCGTTGATTTGGCCAAGACTTGGCGACCAGACGTGATTCACGCACACGATTGGATGGTCGCTCACGTGGCCAGCACGGCGAGCCGACTGTTCGATCAGCCTTTCGTGGCCACTTTTCACGCTACGGAAGCCGGCCGACACCAAGGATGGGTGCCGCAGGGGCTGCCGCAATCGGTGCATACCGTGGAGTGGTGGCTGGCCCAGGCCGCGACTCGGCTCATTACGTGCTCACAACACATGCGATGGGAGGCGACTCGGCTCTTCGATGTCAGCAAGGACAAGATCGATGTGGTCCCGAATGGAATTGACGTCTCGGTTTGGAAGGTCAGCCCCGGGGCAGCCGAGCACGCCTATGCACAGTTCTCCGACGGCGGCCCGTTGCTGGTGTTCGCGGGTCGATTGGAGTGGGAGAAGGGGGTCCAGGTGCTGCTGCAGGCATTTGGCCAGACCCTGCTGCAGCATCCAACTGCGCGCTTGGTGATTGCGGGAAAGGGCGGCATGCGTGAACGGTTCCTACAACTGGCTGGGCAACTACGGCTCGGACACCACGTTCGGTTCGCAGGCTGGTTGCCCGAAGATCAGCTCCACGGCCTGATTGCCGGTGCGACGGTCGCGATTGTCCCGAGCCTGTACGAACCATTCGGACTTGTTGCATTGGAGGCTGCTGCTTTGCGGACGCCGTTGATCCTGTCCGAAGCGGGCGGTTTGCGCGAGATCGCGGATGGCGGGTCTGCGGCGATCACGTTCACCGCCGACGATTCCACAGCTCTGGCAGCCGCCATCTCCGAAGTGTTGGCGCACCCAAAGGAGGCTGACGCGCGCAGCGACTACGCGTCCGAACTCCTCACACGCCGTTATGCGTGGCCAATTATCGCGCAGGAGACGGTGCGCAGTTATTCACGGGCCGTTGCAGATTGGGACGCGGCGGGCCCGCCGACGGTGTCGGACGCACCACCCCCACTTCCGGTGGACAACCTGCTGCTGGACTCCGTTGGGGCGTCCGCGCGCTGAGCCGATTCCTGCGCGGCCAGCGCAGTCTTGCGCTCGATGTCGGCTAGGGCTATGCGTTCAGCTTCGCCGGAATCCCAGACGTCCCGCCGGTTCTTCAGCACCCGCCCTGGGACGCCGCCAACGATGCTCATGGGTGGCACCGACTCTCGCACCACAGCATGGGCGGCGATCACACTGCCTGCGCCAATCGAGGTGCCCCGCAGGACAGTAGCCTTGGCCCCTAGCCAGCAGTCCGCACCGATGCGTACTGGTGTTTTGACTAGGCCCTGGTCCTTGATGGGCAGGTGGATGTTGCTAACAACGTGGTCGAAATCGCAGATGTATACCCAATCGGCCACGATCGTCTTCTCACCAATCTCGACATCCAAGTAGCAGTTGATGGTGTTGTCCCGACCAAAAACGCACTTGTCCCCAATCGTCAGCACCCCCTCGTGACAGCGGAGTCTGTTCTCATCACCTACGTGCACCCAGCGGCCGAGAATTAGTTTGCCGTAGTCCTTGCGTGCGTATAGTTCTACCCGCTTGCCCAAGAACACGAAGCCGGTCGTCACCACGTGAGGATTGCGGACCTTAAACCAAAAGAACCGCCAGTACCGGACCAGATACCACCAGGTCCAAGCACGATTCCTGACGATCCACTTGGCCGAGGCCACCGTGAGGAAGCGGGCCTGCCGAGAATCGCGAGTTGCCAAGAGATCCTCCTAGCTATCCGGCTTCGTACCAGCGACTGACACGTTGTAGAAGTATTGCGCGGGTACAACCCGAGACCAGAGCCGCTCGTCAATCCAGTTGAGCCCGCTCCAGGTCTTGTAGGCGAACTGGAACCAGTTCCAGCTGAGGGAATCGGGCCGCACGGCCTCTTCGAAAGTGCGTACCGGCCAACCAAACCACGAGGCTGTGAGTTCATCGGAGACCGTGCTGACATCAATAGCACCAGCTCGCAGGCAGGTCCGCTCCAACTCGACCGGGTCGAAGGTGTGAATGTCCACCACGGATTCCAGTTCCGCGGCGCGCTCGCTCTCCTTAATCTCTGCCACCGGTCGGCCGTACTTCTTAGCCAGGGGCCAGCGCTGGGTTACGGCTGTGCTGATCTCCCAGGTCGCCCGCGACAGTCGCCGAGCAACGACATCTCCTTGCGCCGAGGGCTCCCCTGCAAAAACGAAGCGGCCACCGGGCCGCAGCACCCGCAGGATCTCCCGGAACGCCTGATCAAGATCCGGAATATGGTGCAGCACGGCGTGGCCGCAGACGAGGTCAAAGGTGTTGTCTGGGTAGGGAAGTTGCTCAGCATCGGCCGTGCGCCCGTCGATATCGAAGCCCAGGCCCGCCCCGTTTCGCAGAGCGACCTCTACCATCTTGGCGGAAAGGTCGGTGACGTGGGCACGATCGATCACACCACCGGACTTGAGGTTGAGTGTGAAGAAACCGGTTCCCGCACCGATTTCGAGGGTGTCGCCAAATGGCTCAGCGACTGGGCCAGCCACATGTTCGAACCTGCTGCGGACATAGTCGATGCAACGGTCGTCGTACGAGATACACCATTTCTCGTCGTAGGTGCCCGCTTCCCAGTCGTGGTAGATCTGGTTGGCCAGCCGTGGGTCATCCCAAGCGGCGGCCATCGTTTCGTCATCGACGACGATGACGCCATCTACATCTGCTGATGGCACTGCTTCATTGACGCTCATTTACCGCTGAACTCTGCCTTCCCTGGGCCGTGCTCGACGAATGAGCGCATTCCGATTTCTTGATCCTGCGTTGCGAAGAGCGACGCAAACTGCTGTCTCTCGATGTCCAAGCCGGTGCGAAGATCAACTTCTAGCCCAGCATCGATCGACTCCTTGGCGGCCCGCAACGCGTAGGGTGCACCTTGCGCCAGTTGAGCAGCCAAGTTGAACGCCGCATCGTAGACGTCGTCCGGCGCCACCACCCGGTCCACTAGGCCCATCTGCAGCGCCTCTTGCGCGTTAACGAAGCGGCCGGTGAAGATCAGATCCTTCGCACGAGAGGGCCCGATGAGTCGGGTCAGTCGCTGCGTACCGCCCGCACCCGGGATGATACCGAGCAGGATTTCCGGTTGCCCCAACTTGGCGTTGTCTCCCGCAACCCGTAGATCGCAGCACAGGGCGAGTTCGCAGCCACCCCCGAGGGCGAAGCCCGTGATGGCAGCGATCGTAGGCTTGGGGATTCGTGCGACCGCGCTGAAACAATCTGTCAGTTCAGCAGCACGGTCGGCGGCATCGGTGTAGCTCCATCGCGCCATTTCCTTCACGTCGGCGCCCGCCGCCAAGACCTTCGCGCCACCGTAGACAACCACTGCCCGGATCGCCTTGTCCGCGGTTGCGGCCTGGGCGGCATCGCGAATCTCGTTTTGCACCGCAGCACTTAAGGCGTTCATTGGTGGTCGATCCAACCGGATCGTCCCTACGCCATCTTGGATTTCCAGACTGACAAACTCACCCACGAAGCCTCCCTCAGCAGAACTGTCTGCCTTCTGAGGGTAGGCCAGTGGGAGTCGAAGCGGGAAATCTGGCCGCGTCTGCGGCTAGCGCGCGGCGTAGGCGGGCACCTTGATGCAGCCCTGCTTAGCGCCAACTGCGTCCAGCCCGGCTTGGTCGTGGTCAGAGAAGCCTCGGGGCGTGGCGTGACTCAAGTTCGGATGCATCAACTGACCCGGGTCCGAGGCGTGGCCTAGTCCTACCGCGTGGCCCATCTCGTGCAGCAAGAGGTTGCCGCGGCTAGCTCCGGACTTGAAGCCACGCTTGAGCTTAAGGGCCTTCTTGGCATCCAACAGGGCGTAGCCTCGATCGATCGCATGTTTGGTGGGAGTCCCCCACAACGTGTACGAGATACCACCGTGCCCGGCATCCCCAGAACTGGTGAATAGGTTAGAGGCGTACTTGCCCTTCCGAGTTGCGTAGGCCACGACGATCTCGCCGGAGTTGCCCTGGGCATCGGGCCAGTCTTGGCCGGTCGGCACATGTTTGGTCTTGCCGTTGTACTTCAGCGGTAGGCCCGTGCTCTTTTTCAGCTTCTCGGTGGCTTTCTTCACTTCCTTCAACGCCTTCTTCTTTGCCTTCTTCTGGGCCTTCTTACCGTCCTTCTTGTTGGCGGCTTTCTTGACGTTGGCTTGCACAGTGATCTCGGCCTGGCAAGGGTTCCAGCGCACGGGGTTACCCTCGACATCGATCGTGGCAAAGTCCGAGTTGCCTGCTTGCGCGCCAAGGCCGATGGGGAGAAAGCCCATCAGTAGTACGCCCGCTCCCGCGGCCGCTAGCCCTTTTTGCACGACTTGAACATCCTCTCGACCATCGAACGTGGTATCCCTCCGTATAGACATCGGCTTTCCCCGACCCTGGCTTTAGGTCCGTTTGGGTATGTCGTCAATCGGTGGCAGGCGGTTTCCGTGCGCAGCGTTACCGGACCGATGCTGGCCGCAGGGTCTCGTGGCTGCCTTGCCGAGCTTGGGGCACAGTCGCCAGAACGCGGCGTTGCGTTTCTGCGATTTCGGCATCGCTGTAGCCGGCGAACTCCAGCACGGCTTCTCGAGAGAAGCCAGGGCTGGTATCCACCGCCAGATCCCCAAAGACCAAGTGTTCAAGGGCCGTGACGATCCGTTGAGCCGCAAAACCGTCCCCGAACGGATTCGTCGCGTCTTGCATCGCCTGGTATTCGGTTTCGTCCGCCAATAGTTGCAGGGCCTGCGCCGCGACGTGATGGGGGTCGGTGCCCACCAGTCGGAGCGTCCCGGCGGCCACACCCTCGGGCCGCTCCGATGTATCGCGTGCCACCAGGACTGGGGTTCCCACGCTCGGCGCTTCCTCTTGGATGCCGCCGGAGTCTGTGATGGCTAGTGTCGCGCGTGAAAGTAGGTGGGCGAAGTGGGCGTAGTCCATCGGTTCTGTCAGCAGAACGTTTGGCCGGTCGGAAAGAGCGGGAATCACCTGCTCCCGTACCGTGGGGTTGGGATGCATCGGCCAAACCACCTTCAGGTCGGGTCGTGCCCTTGCGATGGCGGCCACGGCCTGCGCAATACCGCGAATCCCCGATCCGAGGTTCTCGCGCCGATGCGCCGTAACAACCAAGACCGGGTCGGCACCGCTGAGGGCAGCCGCGAGGTGTTCATCCTGCCACTCAACTGGAAACTCTGCGGCTAGGCGGAGGGCATCCAAGCCGGTGTTGCCGGTCTGCAACACGCGGGAGCCGTCAATTCGCTCGGCGACCAGATTCTCAACGTTCGCAATGGTGGGTGCGAAGTGCAGCGCTGCCAAGCGAGCCAGTACTTGTCTGTTCAATTCTTCGGGAAAGGGACTCAAGATGTCGCCGGTTCGTAGTCCGGATTCCACGTGCGCCACCGGTAGGCGCGCCCCGACTGACGCAAGGCCACCCGCCATGGCCGACGTGGTGTCGCCGTGCACGAGCGTCAGGGCTGGGTAGGGGTTTCCGGGGTTCGTGGCTCCGGCGAACAGTCGCGGTCGGCTCCGCCGCTCCGGACCGCCCCGCAGTTCCGTAAGCAACTCGTCCAAGCCCTTGACGACATTGGCCACCACATCGTTCAAGTCTTGCCCGGGCCGGGCCACCGCTAGGTCCGCGTCTGGTGCAATACCGGCCATCTTCAGCACTGGCGCCACCATGTCACGGTGCTGCCCTGTGACCACCACGTACGGCATCAACCAAGCCGATTCCCGC
>JAHZKU010000216.1 GCA_022600255.1 Actinomycetes bacterium
GTGGCGCTCACACCAGGGTTAGAACGCATCCCGGCACCAACCAAGGAGACTTTCGCGACCTCCTCGTCGCTGACCAGGTTCTCAAACCCAACACTGGCCTGGGCATTGATCAACGCCTGCAAGGCGCGGGCGACGTCGCCTGTCGGGCACGTGAACGTGACATCGGTCCGACCGGTATCGGCGGCGGAAATGTTCTGCACGATCATGTCGATATTCACGCCGGCTTCGGCGAGCGCTTGGAAGATTGCGGCGGCCTCACCTGGCCGGTCGGGCACACCTAGCACCGTAACCTTGGCATCATTCAAATCCGCTGCAACGCCAGAGATGATTGGTTGTTCCATCGTGCCTCCTTCAGTGGGGTCCTTAACGACCCACGTCCCTGCTTTGTCTGTGAATGTCGACCGAACGTGGATCGGCATTGAAAACCGTCGCCCAAACTCAACACACCGTAGGTGAAGCACCTTGGCGCCCACCGCCGCCAGTTCCAGCATCTCTTCATACGAGATTCGGTCGACCTTGCTTGCCAACGGAACCACCCGCGGGTCGGTTGTGAACACGCCATCCACGTCCGTATAGATTTCGCAGGCCTCGGCTTTCAGCGCCACGGCCAATGCAACGGCCGTGGTGTCTGAGCCACCACGCCCCAAGGTCGTTACGTCCTTGGACTGTGAACTGACTCCCTGGAACCCCGCCACAATGGGGATGGCGCCGTCAGCCAAGGCGCTCTGGATCCGGCCTGGGGTCACGTCGATGATTCGGGCCCGGCCATGAGCTGAGTCGGTGATTAGGCCCGCCTGTGAACCGGTATATGACCGCGCCTCGTATCCCAAATCGCTGATCGCCATCGCCAACAGCGCCATCGAGATGCGTTCACCGGCGGTGAGCAGCATGTCCATCTCTCGAGCGGCCGGTTCTGGTGAGACTTGATGCGCCAAATCGTTCAGATCGTCGGTGGTATCACCCATCGCCGAAACGATCACACTCACATCGTGTCCCCTGCTCTTGGTTTCCACGATCCGGCGCGCGACCCGTCGAATCGCATCCGCATCAGATACTGAGGATCCGCCATACTTCTGAACAACTAGCCCCACGCTTTGTCCCTCAATAGTCGTTTACTCGGCGCCCGCGGCCCATCGGCCAAGTTCGCCGGCCACCCGCCCGCGGCCATACCGACGAGCGTCCCTTGGAACATGCCCGCCCTAGCGCTTCTCAAACCGGCCGGCAATGCGACAGCGCCGCTGCCCAAGTCAAGCATAGAGCCCAGCAGCACCAGAGAACGAGAACTGGGCAGCTACTTGCCGAGCACCTGGGCGGGGCTGTGCCAGGCCGACAGCTAGAGTCTGCGCCGCCCGGCGAACGCACGACCGAGGGTGACCTCATCGGCATACTCCAGATCGCCACCCACGGGCAGTCCACTAGCGAGTCGACTCACCGGTACGCCCAGATCATTCAACAACCGGCTCAGATAGGTGGCGGTGGCTTCCCCCTCCAAGTTGGGATCGGTTGCCACGATCACCTCCGACACCGATCCGTCTGCGAGACGTTGCATCAACTCCCGAATCCGCAGGTCGTTGGGCCCCACACCATCGATCGGGCTGATGGCCCCACCCAGCACGTGATACAGCCCCTTGAACTCTCGGGTGCGCTCGATGGCCAGCACGTCCTTACTCTCCTCCACGACGCAGATCACCGTCGCGTCCCGCCGGGAGTCGGCGCAGATTCGGCACAGGTCCTGTTCAGCTACGTTGCCGCACTGCTCACAAAAGTGCACCTTCAACTTCACTTCGCGCAAGGTAGCGGCCAATCGATTCACGTCGTCGGGATCCGCGTCCAGAATGTGAAACGCAATTCGTTGCGCGCTCTTGGGCCCTACCCCAGGCAACCGGCCGAGTTCTTCGATCAAGTCGGCAATCACACCGTCATACATCACTAGCCGCCATCGAACTCACCGATCTTGGTTGCGCCCAGTTCCCGCATTGCCAAGTCCACGCCACTGAGCCCGCCGTCCCCCAAATCCGGGTCGTCGTGTGAGGGGGTGTCTTCTGGGCGGTTGACCTCGTCCACAGCCACCGCATTCACCTCGACCGCGATCCCGAATTCTTGAATCAGGAGGGTGTGCATCGCCAAATCGCGGCGACTACTGCGGATCGACACCGCTTGGCCCGGCGATGCCACCCGAATGGTCAGGGCACCATCGGCTAGGGCATGCGGGAGTGAGCTTTCCCAAGCTGCCGCCGCCACCCGACTATTCGCCCGCACTTTGGCAATCACGTCCGGCCAGATCGCGATGAGGCGCTGCAGCTCCTCCGCATCGCCGGATCCAGCTCCGCCAGTCTCTGGTGGCAGCTGGGACGAAGAGGCCGCGTCTGCGTCTGGGGGGCTGGATTCTTGCCGACCTGCGGACGCGGGGTCGCTAGTGTCCTGCGGGGTATTCGCCTCGCGCTGCTGTTCCTGCGCCCTGTCATCGGCCTGCGGCGCTGGACTCTGCTCGCCCAGGCGGGGGTCCGGCTGGCTGTAGCTGGCTGGGGGCGGTGGGGCCGGCGGTTGCTGGCTGCCCATGCTGGCGAGTTTGGGAGGCCGCGGCGGCTTGTTGCCCCCCGGCGCAGGCGGCGGCGCCGGACGCGCGGCCGTTGGCGGTGGCGTGGTGGGTGCGGGTGTTTCAGGAGAGCTGGATCGCACCGAATCCGGCGGTGGGACGGGCGCCAAACCTTCATCTCCCCTTGCGGGTGGTGGCGCTTCCCCTGCGGTCGGCTTGCCCGCGCGGCCCTCGCTGGCCTGGGCGGGGGCTGACCGCGCGGGGCCCGGTGCTGTCGGGGTTGGTAGGGCACCGCTGCTGACAGCGCTGAGCTTGCGCTCCACAGTCTCGAGCCGAGCTAGCAAGGTCTCCGGGTCTTGGCCACTTGGGGAGAGCAACAAGCGCGCGGCCAAGATTTCCAACTGAAGGCGTGGGGAGGTACTGCCCTTGATCTGCGTCAGGCCTTGATTAACAACCTGAGAGATGCGGGTCAGTTCCGCCACACCGAACTGCCCTGCTTGGGTAGCCAAGACCTCTCGGCGATCTGGTGACACGTCCAAGACATCGGAGTTGGCGGCCTCGTGGGCGTGACTGATCAGGATTAGGTCCCGCACTTGGTGGAGCAGATCTGTCACGAAACGGCGGACATCATGGCCCGACTCGGACACAACATTGACGGCCGCAAAAAGCGCAGCACCGTCTTGTTCCGCGATCGCCTCGACAACCTGGTCCAGCAAGGCGTCGTCGGTCACCCCCAGTTGGTCGCCAACGGCGGCTTGTTCCAGGCCGCTGGCACCGGCACCAGCAATGAGCTGACCCATGATGCTCTGCGCATCCCGCACGCTACCCCCGCTGGCCCGGGCAATCAGGCTCAAGGCGCCGGGCTCGAAGGGCACACCTTCGGATCGGCAGATTTGCGCCAGGTTTTCCTGCAGTTGGCGAGACGAGACCAGTCGAAACGCATAGTTGAACGTGCGTGATCTGATGGTTGGGATCACTTTGTCGACCTCGGTGGTGGCAAAGATGAACTTCAGATGGTCCGGAGGTTCTTCAATCAGCTTCAACAATGCGTTGAAGCCGTCCTTGGTCACCATGTGTGCTTCATCGATGATGTAGACCTTGAAGCGCGCCTGCGCCGGGACAAATGCGGCCCGTTCGCGCAACTCGCGGGTGTCGTCCACGCCGCCGTGGCTAGCTGCATCCAGTTCAATCACATCCACCAGCCCCGGACCGTTCGGCGCTAGCGCCAAGCAGAACGTGCACTCACCACAAGGATCGGGGGTGGGGCCCTGCTCGCAGATCAAGGAGCGGGCAAGTATCCGGGCTGTGGAAGTCTTTCCGCAGCCCCGCGGCCCGCTAAACAGGAACGCATGATGCACGCTGTCGCGCGACAAGGCTCTCGCCAGGGGTTCGGTGACGTGTTCCTGGCCGATCACCTCAGAAAGGCGGCTGGGACGATACGTCCGGTAAAGAGCCAATGCCATGTGTGCACCTTACGCCGCTCTTCCGACCAGTTGATTCATCATCACCTTAGCCAATAAAGGGACCCCCCGCGCACCCATCAGAGCCCGCCTACCCTTGCTGCCTTCCGGCCCTGGGGGAGTTCAGGAGGATGACGCCGCACGAGGGGTCGAACCTCAGTGTAATCCCAAGCGGTTCGACTTGGAAACACCGCTCCCCGCGGCTAAGGCCAAGGGCGGCGGCAAGGGATCCAGGGTCTGCGATGTCGAGTATTCGGCGAAACCGTATCGGAACGGCAGGCGGCGGCCCTAGACCAGCGTTGATCATTCGCGCGCTGACCAACTCGTGCGACCAAACCTGTTGACCGCCGTTGCGTCGCACGTCGGTCGCCGCCGACGGTAGACCGCCCGGTTCTGCACGTTGGCACGGATGTAACGGGAGACCCCACGAGTCGCGTATCATCACTCTTGGAGGATTCGCCTAGTGGCCTATGGCGCTCGCTTGGAAAGCGGGTTGGGTTAACGCCCTCAGGGGTTCGAATCCCCTATCCTCCGCCATACCGAGCCTCGCCTGACAGAGCCGAGCCACATGCTAAGTGCGCGTCACGAGGCGCCTCCGGATTCACCCGCATGCTCAAGACTCCATGAATTCTGTGGGAACACCCTACGAAGAATCGGTGCTCAGCTGACTTGCCGCCTATCCAGACTGCCAACGTTTTTTTATGGCGACAATGCAGGGCAAGAAGGCCCCGAGGCTGCCCTTGGGCGAGGCGCTCGACAACGCCAAGATGTCTAAACTCCATCTCTCGTTCTGGCTACTGGGTGGCCTAGGCATCATGCTGGATGGCTTTGACTTCTTCATCATTGGCGTGGCGAATCCGTTGATCCAGGAGGACCTTGCCGCCAGCTCCGTGCAGACCGGACTGATCTCAGCCGCTGCCATCGTCGGCGCCTTCGTTGGCGCCACGTTTCTTGGCCCATTGGGCGACCGACTTGGCCGACAGCGGATCTTTAAGTACGACCTGTGGATGTTCGTAGCATTCTCCGTCGGCTGCATGGTCGCTTGGGATGTCCCGTCATTGATCATCTTCCGATTTCTGCTCGGCGTCGCGATCGGTCTGGACTACCCAATCGCGGCCTCGTTTCTGGCCGAGATCCTGCCGCCGAAGAACCGCGGCCGCTGGCTAGTATCAGCTTTTGCGCTACAGGCCGTAGGGATGGTTTTGGGTGCCGTCGTAGGCGTCCTCACGCTCCTGCTACTGCCCTACGAAACGTCGTGGCGGATCATGCTGGGCTTTGGCATCATCCCGGCGCTCGTGATCATCTTTCTGCGACGCAAGGTGCCCGAAAGCCCACGATGGCTGGCGGAGAACGGGCAGGAAGCCGAGGCGATCGCCGTCGCGGAACGGCTGACCGGGATGCAAGTGGAGGTAAAGCGGAAAGACCGCA
>JAHZKU010000217.1 GCA_022600255.1 Actinomycetes bacterium
ATGTCACCCACTGCTGGGTGAGTACCCGTGGGCAACTCGGGCTCGGCTGCCCGAGGTTGGCATTGGCGGAGCAAGTAACGCCGGCATTGATTCACACCACGGCCTCGCCGTCGATCGGCGAGGAGCTAACGTCAAGGTCGGGTCTCGAGCATTGCGATGGCCAACGCGCGCAGGGAACTGAGGCCTGCGATTGCGATGCCTCGCAGCGCCCGACGACACAGGTCGACAGCTTGCGACTGCGGCAAGTCAACTCGGGCGATGCCTACGAGTCGGTGGATACTGCTCAACGGGCAATTCCCGTCAGCTGCTTTCGGGCATCACCGCACGTGCCGGAGGCATGGTCTCATGGAGAGCCGACAGCAGCGCTGCGATCGCATATCGCACCTCGCCGGAAAGGGCTCCGCGCTCGTCAAGTTCGATTCCCTACGTGTCAGAGTGAGGTGAGATGAGTCTTGATGGGCGTGGGCCAGCTCAATTTCGGCCCGAATGCGCCGCTGTTCAGTTTGCACATCGACTGGTTCGCAGTCGCAGGTCTCTTCATGGACGACATCTGTTCCTACAGAAGGACCATCGGGATCGGCTTGCTGGGTGACGAGTTCCTCGAGGCCGTGAACACAGGCGAACCCATCGACATCCATGCTGACGGGACAGTCGAAGTCGGATTAATCGCGACCACCGCTTATCGCACGGTTGCGTACACCAGATTGGTCACCGCCGGGTGAGACGCCTGGGAAGCCGGCCTCGCCAAGCTAGGTGGATATCCACTCGGGCTTATCGGAGCCTGGGACGCGGAGCAGTGGGTCTTCCCAGTATTGCGGTGTTGTCATTCCGTCGACCTGAGATGCGGCTTTGGTGAACTCGCCGAAGGCGGTCATGCCGGTGATCAGGTTGGGCTTCACAATCTGGTGGTCCTCGCCAAGACTGGCAAGGTTGTCCAGCGATTCCTTGTCGTTGAGGCCGAGGCTCGAGATGAAGCGGCAGCATTGGGCAAGAGAAACGTCTACGCGGTAGCTGCCGCCTTCTTTGGCCCGCCGGAGCAGGGCCGCCTTGACCCCGATCGCGCCGAGATAGCCGGTCATGATGTCGCAGATCACGTTGACCTGTTGGGGTGGCAGCGGTTGGTCCGGTGTGCCTTCCGCTGTCGCCAGACCGGTGATCCCATAAGCGTTGATGTCGAACCCGGGCCAATGCGACCAAGGTCCCATGCGGGCGTTCAGCTTGACGCTGACGCTGATAATGCCGGGCTTGCGTTCTGCCAGAGATTCAGCTGAGTAGCCCTCTTGGTCTGCAAGCCCCGGGCGCAGATTTTCCACGAAGACATCAGCGTCCTTGAGTAGCGCGTAGACCAGCGGACGGTTCTCGGTCTTGCGCGCATCGAGATAGGCCTGACGGACTCCTACTTCCGACTGATAGAAGAAGTTCCCGTACTCGATCCAATCCGGCATGTTGAGGTTCAGGCAGTCCGCTCCCTGGCCTGCCAGTGTGCGAGGGCAGCAGGGGCCGGCTACCGCATGCACCATCGACAGCACGCGAAGCCCCGAGAGCGGCCGCTGGCCTTGCGGCAGCGGAATCGGGTCACTTTCGCCGATCTTCTTGATCGAGATCAACGGGGTGGCGTTACTGATTTGGCCCTGCTCAGAGGCATCCCACTCGGCCAACGTACGGATCATCTGTAAAGGCAGCTGCGATGCCTCTGCGGCGGCCTCCATCTCCAGTGCATCACGCTTGATGATCGCCGCGCGCAGTTGCGATTCATCTGGGCCGCAATTCAGAAGTCTCAGGATCTTTCTTTCCTGCGACGGGTAGATCGGGCACATGATCATGAACCGTCCATCACGGGTCGGGCACTGCGGGTTCATGACGACATAGGCCCCAAAATTGAACATCTTGCTGACACCGTTCACCAGCGTGTAGCGAGCCGCATCGGGTTGCCAAGGGCTCTGTTCGATCCAAGCCTTCCGCAGGTCGACGTGGATATCCTGCCCTTCGCCGGTGCGCTCTCGCCAAATGGCAGCTTCGGCGACCGCGTTGGCGGCCAGAATAATCGCAGGCGCTGCACCGGCTTTCATCACGGTTTTACGGACCGGCTCTGCGCCAGCAAAGCTCACCGTGCCGCCGCTGTCACCGACCGTCAGACCGACTTCTCGCAGCATGTCATCGGTCCGCTTGCGCATATCGTCGTGGTTGTGGACGGATTGGTCGAGAATCATGGTCTCGTCACTCCTGACACTGCGTTACTCTCCGGCGTCGGTGTTCGCCGGCGCTGGAATCTCGTTCGACCCGCCGGATTTTGTCGGCCGTTGACCAGGCTTGCACAATACCGCCAGGCTGTTGGCAGGTGTCCCGAAAGTGGTTCCAGCAGAGGATCTTTAATCACCCGGGTGCGTTCGGTCACCGTTGTTCTGAGTTCCCGGCCGGGTTGTGCGCTGGTGTTGAATTAGTAGGCGAGCCTGCCGGACCCGGGCGTCCCCCGATCAAGGGCACGTTCGGATGTTTCTCACGCTCAGGTCAGCGCCGTGCCCTAGAGTGGTCGCTCGGGTAGCGCAGCAGACGCGCTGGGAAGGAGTCTCCGGATACCTGCCACCCGGCTCCTATGCCGCCATTCGCCATAAACTTCTCGCGGGAAGCGTTTATCGAGCGGATTTCTTCAGCAACCCGCCCGGTTCACACGTGTTTCGACGGCCCACGCCGAAATCGTCAATGTCCCCAGCTCATTGCTACGCCTCCAACTGCAGTAAGAGGAACTATTTGTGTCTCGGCCAACAGTTGTTGAATATGTCGTCGATCGCCTCTCAAAGCTGGGCATCAGTGAGTGTTTCGGCGTCCCTGGCGATTACGCGTTTCCTTTCGACGATGCGATTGCCTCGCACGGATCGGTTGATTGGCTGGGTTGCTCGAATGAGCTGAACGCCGCGTACGCGGCCGACGGGTATGCCCGCATTCGGGGCGCGTCGATGCTGTGCACAACCTACGCCGTTGGCGAGCTGAGCGCGTTGAACGGGGTGATGGGTGCCAAGGCGGAGCGGTCGGCGATCTTTCACCTGGTGGGCATGTCAAGCATGCGGCACCAACTTCGGCGCAAGATCGTGCACCACACTTTGGGTGACGGTGTGTTTCAGAACTTCATCAACATTTCGGCCCAGGCTGCCTGCGCGCATACTGTATTGACGCCGGATAATTGTGTCTATGAGCTGGAACGGGTCATCGCCGCGGCCATGGCCAACCGGCAACCGGCCTACATCATTGTGGCCGAAGATCTGGCCACCAGGCCCATCATGGGCCCCACGGTTGAACAATATCCCGAGCCGAAGAGTGACCAGGACGAGCTCAAGGCGGCCGTCGATGCGGCACTCGCCAAGATCGCGGATGCCAAGACCGGCTGTGTTTTACCCGCCTTCACTGTGTCGCGTTTTGGCTTCCAGGCTGAGTTGACCGCGCTGATTGAAGCCAGTGGTTTGCCTTTCGCCACGACCGCAATGGACAAAGCTGTTCTTTCCGAAGCACATCCGCAATACATCGGTGGTTACGCCGGGAAGTATTCGGCGCCCAACGTGGTTGAGGCTGTCGAAGCGGGCGACGTGGTGATCAATGCTGGTGGCGTCCTGTTCACCGACATCTCCACGGCCGCGTTCGCCAACACTATTGATCCCGCGAAGATAATCACGATCGGGATCGACGCGACGCACATTGATGGCCAGGTGTTCAGCAACGTCCGGATGCGCGATATGTTCGTCGCCCTCGCCCGCGAGGTGAAGAAGTTCGACGGCGTGGACCTACAGCGACCGGCCCCGGCGGAGTTGGTTGGCGGTTCGGATGATCCGATCACTGCCGACTCGCTCTATCCCCGCTATCAGCGATTTTTTGCGGCCAATGATGTCGTCGTGGCTGAAACGGGCACCAGCGCGACCGGCGTTGGCGGGCTGCTGCTGCCCGATGGCGCGGCTTATCACAACCAGACCCTGTGGGGCTCTATCGGCTGGGCGACCGGGGCTGCTCTGGGGACAGCGGTCGCCGACCGGTCGCGACGCACCGTGCTGATCACCGGGGAGGGATCGCATCAATTGACCGCCAACGAGATCGGCAATTACGGCCGGCACGGCGTCAAGCCGGCGATCTTTGTGCTCAACAACGAAGGTTATGCGGTTGAACGCTCGTTGGAGGACTACCCGGACTGGGTGTACAACGATCTGGCTCCCTGGGATTACCACACTTTGCCGGCAGCGCTGGGTTGCAAGGACTGGTTCACCGCCAAGGTGAAGACCAACGGCGAGCTCGAAGCGGCGATGAACAAGGCCCAGCAAGCGGATACTGCCTCATACATCGAGATCGTCGGCGGCAAGCACGACTATCCCGAGGGTCTCAAAATTGTCGGCAGCAGGACCTCCGAGATGTACGGCATCTAGTGTTTCCCAAGCTCAATAGCGCAACTGTATTCACCAAACTGCGAAAGGACTGTTCACCATGACCGGTGCACCGAAGACCAGAGAGCGTCGCGTCGCGATCGTCGCCGATACCGCACAACATATTGGACCGTGGGTGGCCCGGAAACTGGCCGAGCGTGGTCATGACTTAGTGATCAGTGATCCTAATGTCGTCATCGAGGACGCTGAGACTTCCGCACCTAACCTGGTCGCCGAGCTGAAGGACATGGGCGGGCGGGTCGAGGTGGTTGATATCGACGACGTCAACGCGGAAGGCAGCGTGCAAAAACTGGTCGATCGCGCGATGGAGATCTTCGGCGGGTACGACTCGGCGTTCATTCGCCCCGGTGTCCACATCGTCGGCCCCTGGGATAAGGCGACCGCGAAGGATCTCATGGACAGTGCGGCGGGCAACACGCTCTCGACGCAGTACGCGTTACAGGCGATCGTTCCCCCCCTGGTTGCGCAGGGATCGGGTCAGGTGCTCATCGAAGTCAGCGCCACCGGAGCGAAGGACTTTCCGAACGTGGCCGTCTACGGCGCGACCCGCGCGGCTGCCAAGTACCTGATCAACCAGGTAGCGCTCGACGTGGCGAAGCATGAAGTCACTCTCAACGGCATGGGCAGCATGTTCTGCGACTATCCCGGCTACCGGAATTCCCTTGGCGTGACAAACCCCGAAGCGGAGGCCGAGGCGAAGAAGCCGATCCCCATGGGCCGCTTCGGTCAACCTGAGGAAATGGCGCACTTAGCCGCGGCTCTCCTCGATGGCGGGTGCAACTACTACACTGCGCAGTTCCTGAACATGAGCGGCGGCTGGAACGGGCTGTAAGCCCAGATCGCCATGGAATTCTGGTGTCGCATCCTGCTTGACGGGGCGCCTCGCCTTGGCCTGCGCCAGGGTGAACGCGCCCTGATCCACGATGGAGACCTGTTCTCCACTGTTTCGCCGACGGGTCAGGAAGTAGATCTGAAGGATGTTGATTGGCTGGCACCGGTTGAGCCGGGGCAATTTCTGGGGCTTTGGAACAATCTGCACGAGGCCATGGTGCGCGGCGGCAACCAGCCGCCGGTTTTTCCTTTGTACTTCAGCAAACTAGCGAGCTGCCTGAACCACCACCTGGGGGATATTCCCGCACCAGGCGGATTTGCAGACTCGGTACTGTTCGAGGCCGAACTGGGCGTGGTGATTGGACGCCGTTGTTTTCAGCCGCCGGACGCGGCGATCGATGACTACATCTTTGGCTACACGTGTGTCAACGACGTCACGGCTGCCGGGGCATTGTTTGAGAACAAGGAATTCCCACAGTGGACGCGGGCGAAAAGCTTCCCCGGGTTCGGCCCGATCGGCCCGTGGATCGTGCGCGGAATCGAGCCCGACGGCCTTCAGATTCAAGCCTTCCTCGATGGCGAAAAGCAGCAGGACTACCCGGTCAGTGACATGCTCTATTCGCCCCGCGAGGTCGTCCGGCGGGTAGCGAGCGAGATTGAGCTCCATCCAGGCGACGTTATTTCCTGCGGCACCGGGGTTGGAACCTGCTTCATGAAGCCCGGTCAACGTATCGAGATCTGCATTCCCGGACTGGGAAGCCTGTCGAATCGATTTTCAGGATGATAAGTAAGCCTCAGTTCTTGGCCGGCCAGACCCATCGCGCTGCGACTGCAGAGATGGCGGAACTCGGAGTGTTCGAGACGAGACGAGTTGGAGGTTCGATGTGCTGACAAAGCCAGGAGCGCGCTTGTTGCAGTTGGGGCTGGCCGCATTGCTGGTCCTGGGAGCGGTCGGATGTTCCAACGAACCGGAACCTACCTCTGATCAAGACGCAAGAACCGATGAGGGCGGGCAGATGGATCAGCAAATTCCACCAAAGTTCATGGTCGGTGACGTTCCCCAGGCCATTCTCGATGTGAAGACAGAGAACGATTATATCTACGACACCGTGCAGACTACTGCGCGGGAAATACCGGGGTACGACGATGTCCTGCTCGCCGACGAGGAGAACCGCGCTTACCTCACGGGCCGCGACGGCTGGATCTGGACCATGGACCTGGGCACCGGAGAAGCCAAGCAACTGGTCGACGTTCCGTTGATGGCTGCCGGCATCCAACGGATTCCCGGAAATGACGACGAGGTCGTCATCACGATCTCGCGCCGCGGCGGCGCAAGCTATCCGCCAGGCGAACAGGTCGGCTTATACACGCTGAACCTGTCCACCCAGGAGGTCACCCCGTTGGTGGTGCGCGTGCCGCACTCCGACGATGTCTCAGAACCGACCGTGTTTGCCACCGCTGACCAGGAGCGGGCCAAGGTCGCTTCACTTGACGATACGAACAGCCGCCCTGTCGCGCTCTGCAATGACGCGGCGGTCAGCGCGGACGGCAAACGCGTGTACTTCACCGAGTCCTACGTGGCCGATGGCGCGACGATGGGCGGCATCGCCAGCCTGCGCACGCTGGTTATGCTCCCCACCACCGGACGCCTCTGGATGTACGACATGGAGAAGCAGACGGTGGGGCTGGTCGCGAACGGGTACTCGTTCACCGACGGCATCCTCATCGAAGGCGACGGGAGCGGGCCGGAGAAATCGGTTCTGATGACCGACAACGCGCGCTTCCAGCTGCACCGCATCCACCTCGCCGGTGACAAGGCGGGCGAGAGCGAGCCGATTTGGCGCGATCTGCCCGGACTCGCGGACGGCTTGCGACGCGACGATCAGGGCCGCATCTGGCTGAGCATCATCACCAATCGCGGCACCCAACTAGATTGGATGCACGCCAACCCCGTGGTCAAGCCCTTCATGATGGAGCACCCGGAGTTGATCAGCCTGCCGTCGATGACGAGCCTGCTCTTGCTGAGCCCGGACGCTTCAACCCCGTTGTGGTACACCGAGCACCCTCAGACCCGCGTCACGTCGATTGCCGCAGTCACGCCTGGTACATCGGGTATCTATCTGGCGAATTTCAGCGATAAGACACCGGGACTGCACCGCATCGACAGCCCACTGGACTAACAGAATCCACCCCCTCGAATCCCAGCCAGGAGCCACACGATGAGCGACAAGACATCAGCAGCCAGCGCCCTCCCCGAGTACGCGTCCCAAGTGCGGCACTCCGATATGGACGGGCTCGGACCGGACGGGAAACCGATCGCCGATTATCGGGCCAGCGGGTCGGGACACTCCCCAGGCCAGGGTGACGCCGCCCCCCTCGAACCCCACCAGATGGCTCTGACCCCCGACGAGCAGGACATCATGGCCGGAAAGAAGGGTGACCTTCTGGCGAAGGTGATGAAAATAGTTGTCGCCCACGGCAACGCCTTCGGCGCTGACAAACTAGTTGACCTCGGCGGCGCCTGCCACACCTCGATGTACTTCGGTACCGCCTACATGGCTCCACTGATCAGGATCTTCGAGGAGTGCGCCAGCGCCGGGCTCAAGGCCTATGCGCCCTACACCGTCAATCCCCGCCCCTACGACGTCTACAACGTGAACAACAACCCCAAGGACATCGAGCTCATCTATGAGGGCTACCAGCTCCAGCGGGATGTCGATTACATCCATTCCCGGCTCGGGGCGCCGGATTTGAACTTCCGCAGCTGCGCCTGCTACCTGGATGAAATCGGCAACGCTCCACCTCCGGGAACCTATGTTGCCTGGGCCGAGTCGTCCGCGGTGAACTTCGGCAACTCCGCTCTTGGGCTGCGCACCAACCGCAACGCCACCGGCATGGAGTTGCTATGTGCCCTGCTCGGAAAAGCACCCCGTTTCGGTTTGATGACCGAGGCAGGCCGCCGCGCCACGTGGTTGGTGGAAGTGAAGACCAGCGCTGAGCCGGACTGGGGCGTGGTGGGCACCGCCATCGGCCGCAAGGTGGTCGAGGACGTCCCCTACATCACCGGTCTCGACCAGTACTTTGGCGGCAAGCTCACCAACGAGAATCTGCACCACCTCAAGGCCATGGGAAGCGCCACCGCCTCCAGCGGCGCAGTGGGCCTCTACCACGTTGAGAACATCACCCCCGACGCCAAAGCCAAGGGCCGCGATCTCCTGGTCGATGGCTATCAGACCTATGTGATCGACGACGCTGAGCACGAGCGGGTTCGCGGCACCTTCGACAACCTGTGGTCCGACAAGGCAGCCAAACCCACGCACTGCTTCATCGGCTGCCCGCACAACACCTACCACGAGCTGTACACGTGGGGCACAAACGTGACCAATGCACTCAAGGAGCGCGGACAGGAAAAGCTTGCCGTCCCGATGTTCCTATTCTGCGCAAACGTGGTGCGCGATCGCCTCGTCGAGGAACACCCGCTATTGGTCGGCGAGATGAAGCGGGCGGGGATGAAGTTCACCAACATGTGCACGGTGAGCTACGCGAGCATGAAGGGATTTTCCGAGCGGGCGTTCGCCGTCACCAATTCGGCAAAAACGCGGAACTACTCCACGGTCCGCTACTTCCCTGACGACGTCCTGCTCGAAATAGTGTGCACCGGCGACATACCACAGAACGCCTAGCGACCCGGCTCAACAGAAACTTCCACACAGGAGCATCGACATGGCCAAGAAAACCTTCACCGGCAGGCCCCTTCTTCCCGGCGAGCTCAACGGTGAGGCGTTGGTTTCGCATCAAGCGTTCAACACCAGCGGCTCGTATCTTGATCACATGTTCGGGGGCTCGGCGGGTCCCCCGGCACTGTGCACCGACGCCAACAACAAGGATCTGGCAGGCGTGGACCTCGCCGGGGCCATCATCTGCACAACACAAACAGTCGGTTCCACCCTCGGCGGATGCGTACTGATGGGCATGGACGAACTCAAGATCGGCCCCAAAGCGCTGCTGTTCAGCTTGCACATCGACTCGGTTGCGGCCGCAGGTCTCTTCATGAACGACATCTGGTACGACAGACGCATCATCACGATCGACCTCCTGGGCGACGCGTTCCTCGAGGCCGTGAAGACAGGCGATCCGATCGCCATCCATGCTGACGGAACCGTCGAAGTCGGCTGAATTGCCGGCGAGCGAATTTTGTCCGGCGATAAGTGACCGATTCGGGCCCGGAATGATCAAGCGAGATGAGGATCTGCCCGAAAAGGCCGAACGTGAGCGTCGCGTCATTAGCGATCAATGCAGGCGCTAACGTCAAGGTCGTGCAGAGACTCCTAGGGCACGCGACGGCTGCGATGATGCCCGACCGGTACGGACATCTCCTCAATGATGGTTTGACCGGCGTAGCAATGTGCTGGGCAAGGCAATCGATAGCACTGCAGTACACAGGACAACTGAGTGGCGAAAAATCGGCTAAAAATATCCTCTGAGCTACAACGCCCCCATAGCCCAATTGGCAGAGGCAGCGGACTTAAAATCCGCACAGTGTGGGTTCGAGTCCCACTGGGGGCACGAATGCACCCTGTTGGCTGCGTCCATAGACGCTGATGGTAAACGCGCCGCAGGATTGCGGACAGGTCTTTGGCGCGGATCGGC
>JAHZKU010000218.1 GCA_022600255.1 Actinomycetes bacterium
CACACCCTTAACGATGGGCAGCAGCAGATCGTTCATGCGCTCGGCCATGTCCAAGTCCACGTCCGATTCGCCCGCCTCAGCGAGGGCCACCTGATCCTGCCAGGACGACGTGTAGTGGACCAATGCGCGCAGGCCCTCAGAATAGGCCTTCTGCATCATCAGCGAGCGGCGTACGTCTGGGTGTGCGATGACCGGCACGCGCGGCGCGCTCTTGTCGAGCATCTGGGTCAGGTCTGCACCCTGTACCCGCTCCGTGGCGTAATCCAATGCGTTCAGATATCCGGTGCTCAGCGTGGCGATGGCCTTCGTGCCAACCATCATGCGGGCGTATTCAATCACTTTGAACATCTGCGCGATGCCCTCGTGAACGTCTCCGACCAAGTAGCCAATGGCCGGCTCACCATCGCCAAATGTCATTTCGCAGGTGGTGGACACCTTCAAGCCCATCTTCTTCTCGACGTTGGTGGCGTAGACGCCATTCCGCTCGCCGAGTTCCCCCGTTTCGAGGTCGAAGTGGTATTTCGGCACTACGAACAGGCTCAGGCCCTTGGTGCCCGGGCCACCAACGCCGTCGATACCGACGGGACGGGCCAGCACTAGGTGCACAATGTTATCGGTGAGGTCATGCTCACCGGAGGTGATGAAGCGCTTCACACCCTCAATCCGGTAGGTGCCGTCTTCGTTCAGGAACGCCTTGGTGGTGCCTGCCCCCACGTCGGATCCGGCATCCGGCTCGGTGAGCACCATCGTGGCGCCCCAGCCGTGCTCGATCATCTGTTCAGCCATCTTCTGCTGATCCTCGTTGCCCAGTAGGTAGAGAATCGAAGCGAAGCCTGGTCCCGCTAGGTACATGAACACCGCCGGGTTGGCCACTAGGACCAGTTCGGCAACCGACCAGCGCAGGCTGGGGGGAACCCCAATGCCACCGAGGCCCTCGGGAATCTCAAGACGCCAGCCCTCTTGCTCCCACACCTTCTGGTAGACCTCTTTAAAGTCTTCCGGCATGGTGACGGTCTTGGCCTTCGGGTCGTAGACCGGCGGGTTGCGGTCCGAAGACGCAAACGTGTCCGAGAGTTCGCCGCGGGCCAACTCATCGGTCTGCGACAGGAAACTCTTGGCCGTGTCGATGTCCATTTCTGAGAAGGGACCATGACCTAGCAGATCACCAGTTCCGAAAACCTCGAAGAGGTTGAACTCGATGTCGCGCAGGTCGCTCTTGTAATGACTCATCTCTTGCTCCTTGTCCGAACCTGGTTCAGATGCGGCACCCCACCCCCGGAGCACCGTTCGTTTTTACCAGCCGGGCATAACCCCAGCGAATGCCGGAGTTACTAGCCAGTAACCTAATCATGCTACTCACGAGTAACAAAGGCAAGACCCTGACGTGTGCGCTTTGTCGCAAGTGTGTTGCAGCGCGTGACATTGTGCGATGTTCCTTACCTAGCGCAGTCCTAGGCCAAGGTTGGCGAGCCGGGCCAATGGACCGCGATGCAGAACTGTCCTAGTTCCCTTTCGGGCAGGCCCTCGACTACCAACCAATCAGCAAGCGGGAGTGCGCAGCTTGGGTTTGTCGTCCAGCCAGCCGCGTGGGTTATATGGATCGCCGAAGTAGCGGGCTTCGAAGTGGAGGTGATCGCCGGTAGACAGTCCGGTGGTGCCTACGGCTCCGATCACGTCACCTCGCTTCACTGGGTCCCCAACTTCCACGAGAATCGATGACTGGTGTGCGTAGGCGCTGGTCAGCCCGCGGCCGTGGCCGATGACTGTGTAGTTGCCATAACCACCGTTAACGCCGGCTTGAATCACGACGCCGTCGTCCACGGCATGGATGGCGGTGCCGCCATCAGCACTGATGTCAGCGCCAGCGTGACAGCGGGCGTAGCCCAGGATCGGATGAAGCCGCATACCCGCCTCTGAACCGATCTTTGCCCCAGGAACCGGGAACACCCACTCGCTCTTGGTCTTGAGGTCCACCGGCTTCCCGCCAATGGAAAACTTCGTCTCCAAGTCCAGACTGTCCGCCAGAATCTTGGTCTGCTTCAGCTCCTCCTTCGCCGCTGCCAGTTCGGCCTCAGCCTCGTCAAAGAAGTTGTTGGTCTTCTCCTTCATGGATCGAGCTGCGGCGAGCGCATCCGCGGCCTCGGAGGCCTCCACTGACTGGTGGTTCGTTAGGCGTTCTGCGGTACTGGCCCGACTCATCAAATCCTGTGGCGAGGTAGCGTCCACGAGACCGGCTAGGAAACTCAAGTCTGTGTTGCCCGATGTGTAGGCCAACCGCGCCAGGTTGCCCAAGTCTCGCTGGGTGGCTGTCGCCAGTTCGATGGCCGCGTCGGTCTTCTTACGCATCTTCTTGACCCGCTTGAGTGACACCGCGTGATTGCTGACGGCCTTGGCGTACCGCGCCTGGGCTTTACGCAAAGACTTCTGCGCTGCTTCGTAGGCCGCGATATCAGCCTTAGAAGCGGTGGGGGCGGGCGGTGCAAGATTGCCGGAACCAGAACTGCCTGAGTTTCCCGAGGCGTCGGTCTCCGGTGCGCGCGTCGTTTCCGGGTTTTCCGATTCAGGGTTGCCGGACTCATTTTCCGCGGCTGGCGTTGGCTCGCCGCCTCCGGACTCGGACTCTTGACCAACGGCCGGCGCCGCCAGACCTACCGGCACAAGCACCGCGGTTGCCACCAGCGCAGCAGCCCAGCGAAGTGGGCGTGCCTGATGAGATGGCACAGGCTGAGTCATGCAAGGGTCCTTACCGGCCGAGGCCGAAGTCTTATCCGAGGGAAAGGCTCAATCAGCCTGTGTCCCAGAAAGTATTTATTCCAGTGTCACGTTACGCAGGAATCCGGAGCAATATGCCGAATCCCACAAAACTGTGGAACCCGCAACGCCGCCACGCCCGGATCAGTGCACCAGATCGGTGCAAATCGCGCAAATTGCGGACAAGTCCCACACAAAACGTGTGCGACCGAATGCTTGCGGCGTAAATCGGAGTTGCGACGTGACCTCAGCGCATCGAGGGGTATTCAGCGCGACCCCCACCTGTTGCGGCAGTATGTACCCATGGCCCAGACCGATCCACCCAGCCCTCCACACGGCTGGCCCATTCCCGCTGGTGCCAATCTCAAAGCCGCGAACGCCGACTCAGTAACGCCGGTTCCGCCACCCAAGAGCGCCATCCCCACCACCAGAACGGTGCTGAGCGCTGGCTTGGTCACCGGAATCACCGCAGCGTTGGTGTGCCTAGCACTGCGGATTCTGGCGTGGATTTTTCGGGCTCAGTTCTTGATCGCCCCGATGCCCGGCTCTTCTGAGACGCTGGAGCCGGTGCCCTGGCTGGGAGTCATTCTGATCCCTTTCGCCGCAGCCATGATCGGCGCCCTGGTTGCGGCTGCGTTCCTAGGTGTGCGATATGGCCGTGGCCTAGTCCTTCTACTCGGAACTCTTGTGGCGCTAGTTTCCTTAGCCGGTCCGCTGCTACAGCCAGAAGCGGTTACCTGGCCCACCCGTATCTGGCTAGTTGTCATGCACGTGGCGACTTGGCTGATCGTGGTGCCCCAAGTGGCACGCATCATTGGTGATTCCGACCCTCGCATCACCGCCAGTTTCCGCGACGACACCGCCGAAACGCCCGCCAACTACCAGAGTTGAGCCCGGAGTTCGGGCCGCGTCGCTCGGGCGGCCAACACGCCCGCCCACGCTGCCTGAGCCGACAGGCTTGGCTTGGGTGAGGCTGGCAACCCGACAAACCATCCCTGCGAGTCTCGCCCCTGCCACCACAACCGCTGCAGGAATTCATCCACGTAAGCCAACGGTGCCGAGTCGGCCGTCTGAGCCGAATAGCGCATCAGTGAGCGCAGCATCACGGCGGTCTTGATCGGCGGTTCACTCCAGAGCCGGCGGGCGTCGAAGAACGACAGGATGGCCGCTACCAGATCAGCTGCGGCCTGTTCCTGCCCTAACCCCAGCCTGAGCAGAACGCCTAGGCCCTGATCAGTCGGACTCGGGGCTTGCCGATCGGCCGCCCCCGGCGAGTAGGCCAGCAGACCGTCGGAACGTCGCAGGGTGTGTTCTTCGAAAGTCGCGACATCACGGGCCAGGAACTGCCAGCGATCCCCCGCCCCGCGGGGTGCTTGCTGCAGACTCAAGGCCAAACAGCCGGCGGCCGCTGAGGCGGTTCCGGATACCTGTTCGGACTTCAGACGCAGGCCCACGCCGCCCTCGCGAAGGACACCGCTATCCACAAAGCGCATCGATTCCTCGGCGCGCCGCCACCACATGGCGGCCGGGTTCTCGTCCTGAACCAGACCAGCCTCCTGCGCTGCCGCTAATCCCAGCCAGGCATTGTCGGCGTAGTAGATCCGACCGATTCTGGGTCGTTCGCCGTAGCCAGGGCCACGTCGATAGCGAGCTACCGCGCGCCAGACCAAATCCGGCTTCAGCCGACCGGTAGCCACGTCGGCGCGTTCGGAGATCGCCAACGCCATCAACAGGTGGCTCAGGTCAGACAGCCGCGCACCGCGTCGCTGGTTCACCTCCCGGATTCGCACGCTTCCGAAACCCTTGGCCAAATCCGAGCCGAGCAGTGGTTCCCAACTGAGCTCTGCGAAGCTGCGCCAGTCAATCATTCTTCGGCGCCCTGCGCGTCTCGTTGATCCTGCTCTGCGTTCTGGCGGTAGTACTCACGCACCCGGGCGTTGGCAGCGACGAGAGTGGCCACGAGGGGGGCGGAGAGGGTGGCACCTAGCAGGCCAGCGAATGTGGCGCCCACAATCGTTGAGCCCAGGTTTACGATGGGATGTAACGACAGCTGGTCGCTGGTCAGTTTGGTCTGGACAATCGTCTGCAGCGCATTTTGCGTCACCAGTACCACGCCCAACATGATGAGGGCGTCCGTCAGACCGCCAGCTCCCAACGCAATGAGGACCGTGAATGCGCCGCTGAAGATCGCACCCAAGTACGGCACGTAAGCAGTGACGAACGTAATCAACACAACCGTGGCCGCAAGCGGCAGGCCCAGGATCCACATCGCGACGCCGATCCCTAAGGCCACCGGAATGTTGGCCAGGGTTAGGCCCCAGAAGTAGCGTCGGATCGCCGTGGTCGCATCCTCGATTAGGCCTCCGCCAAGGTCTTCGGGGAGTCCGATATGGCCACCGGTCCATTCCCGCAACAAGTGCCAGTCCTTCAGCAGGTAGAACAGCAGAAACGCGCCGATGAACAGTCCGATCGCAAAGGCGGCCGCACTGGAAAAGCCAGACTGGACGATGCCGGAGACGCTCCCGGCCCCTGACCCCGAGGACACCGACTCCCACAGGTTGCGGACTCCTTCCAGGCTGAGCCCAAAGTCCCCGAGCCACACTTGGACTCGGGCGAAACCGTTCTCCACCTGCTCGGTGATCAGCGGCCACTGGTCGATCACGCCGGCCACGGCCAACCAGATGGCGCTGGCCGTGATTGCCACAAGCCCGAGCATCACTAGGGCTGCACCGATGCCGCGGGGCACACTGACGCGGGCCAACCGATCCACCAACGGGTGGAAGATCATGCCCAGCACCACTGCTACTACCAGCGGAATCAGCAGTGCTGAGACACGCGCCAGCCCTAGGTAAGCAACGGTGAGCAGCCCAGCGATTCCAAGCAGCAGCCAGGCGCTCATTCCCCAGGTGCGTAGCCAGGCAGGAACGCTGGTTAGGGGGGCTACCGGACGCCGGCGCGCCGCAGCGTCGCTCGGCTCGTCAGTTGTTGCTGGAGGTTCACCCACCCGGTCAGTCTAGTACCGGGAAAATCCGACCGGTGTTTTCGCCAGTCTCGTAGATCGCAGCTGGCGGTCCAACGATCAGCGGATCAGGCGTACCAGCCACGGATTCGTCCTTGTCCGGGTAGTCCATCTGACTCAGCACCCATCGCATGGCCTCGATGCGACCCCGCTTCTTGTCGTTGCTGCGCACGACAGTCCAGGGGGCGTTCTGGGTGTCGGTGTACCAGAACATGCCTTCCTTGGCCACGGTGTACTTCTCCCAGCGATCCAAGGAGGCGAGATCCATGGGGCTTAGCTTCCACTGTCGCACTGGGTCGATCCGACGAATCGTAAAGCGCGTTACCTGCTCTTTTCGCGAAACAGAGAACCAGAACTTGATCAGAATGATGCCTGTCTCCACCAGCATCGACTCAAACTTGGGCGTCTGCTGCATGAACTCGTCGTACTCTTCGTCCGTACAAAAGCCCATCACCCGCTCAACGCCGGCGCGGTTATACCAAGACCGGTCGAAAAGTACGATCTCACCGTCGGTGGGCAGATGCTTGATGTAGCGCTGGAAGTACCACTGCCCCTTCTC
>JAHZKU010000219.1 GCA_022600255.1 Actinomycetes bacterium
ACTGCCGTCGTGGCCGGATACGGCGATGTCGGGAAGGGCTCGGCGGACTCACTGCGCGGCCAGGGCGCGCGCGTGATCGTGACCGAGATCGACCCGATCTGTGCGCTGCAGGCCGCCATGGACGGATACCAAGTGGCTCGCCTCGATGACGTCTTGGACATCGGTGACATTTTCATCACCACCACCGGTTGCTTCAACGTCATTACCGCTGAGCAGATGTCCAAGATGAAGCACCAAGCCATCGTGGGCAACATTGGCCACTTCGACAACGAGATTGACGTGGCTGGGTTGACCAAATACGCCGAGAAGCGTGAGATCAAGCCACAGGTGCACGAATGGGTGTTCCCCGATGGGCGCAACATCATTGTCCTGAGTGAGGGCCGCCTGCTGAACCTGGGCAACGCCACTGGCCACCCCTCCTTCGTCATGTCCAACTCCTTCACGAACCAGGTGCTGGCCCAGATCGAGTTGTTCCAGCGTCCCACCGAGTACCCAATGGGTGTCTACACGCTGCCGAAGGCGCTAGATGAGATGGTGGCGCGGCTGCATCTAGACGCGCTCGGCGTGCAGTTGACCGAACTCTCGCAAGAGCAGGCCGACTACTTGGGGCTTGCGGTGGAAGGCCCTTACAAGCCAGAGCACTACCGCTACTAGCGGTCGCTTACGATGCGGGCCGCACAACCGGCCGATTATCCTGGCTGTCCGCAGACCATTACGACCGCCTTGGAACAAGGCGTCTGCCTGGTTCCAACAAGGTGGGGCGTGCGCGACGCTTTCATCGCGGCGGCGGGTGCGTTGTTGATGGCTGTGTTTGTCGGTCTCGCCTTGGCCAGCCTGAATCTAATCGGGACAGGCACCGCCCTGCTGATTGGTGCGGCGGCGCCTTGGATCGTGATGGCGGGTTGGCCGCTCTACGCCACCAGCAAGTACGGCAACGGGGCACGGTTAGACCTGGGCTTGCGGATTAACCGCCGGGACATCGGAATCGGTGTCGTGGCGGGACTGTCCGCCATTGTCCTGGGATTAGTGGCCGCCGCCATCACCGCGGCCATTGTTGGCGACTTCGGCTCGGCTGCGGGCGATGCCGCCACGGCGGTAGCCGAGTCCAGCCCAGCCTGGCAACTGTTCCTGTTCGCGCTCCTGGTGGTCATCGGAGCCCCGTTCGTTGAGGAGTTGCTTTTCCGCGGCCTGCTATGGGCGGGGCTACGAAGAATCGGCTGGGGTAGGTGGCTCACTGGGATCACCAGTGTTCTGGTGTTCAGTCTGTTTCACTTCGAGATAACCCGGCTGGGTGTCCTGCTTGTCATCGGGACGGTGCTGGCGGTGGCTCGAGCCCGCTCGGGGGCACTAGGAGCACCCATCATCGCTCATGCCATCAATAATCTACCCGGGGCCATTGGAATCGCCACACTCGGCTGATCGCGAAAGATCGCCGCCGCGGACCTAGACTGAACAACAACAACGCAGGCGGCTGTCCAATAGTCGCTACCCGTCGATCAACTCACCCTGGTCAACCTGGAAGAGGGACAACCATGACACAGAACCCGGATCACACACCCCCGAGCGAACCCGCCGACGACCCGGCGACCGGATCTGAAGCCCCAAACCCGCCCACACCGCCAAGCGTCGGGCTACCGCCGGCCCCTCCGCCAACTCCGGCCTACCCAACTTTCGCTAACGGGAAGCCCGCCGTCGATGAGATGGGCGACCCCGTGAGTCCGCTGAGCCGGTTGGCCGCCACCCTTCTATGCTTCTTCTTGGGTTACTTCGGCGTGCACCGCTTCTACGTGGGCAAGATCGGCACCGGAGTGTTGATGATCATCACCCTCGGCGGCCTGGGCATCTGGGTGTTGATCGATCTGATCTTGATCCTGGTCGGAGTGTTCCGCGACAAGCAAGGGCGCAAGCTCTACAACTGGTAGCGCATCGCAACCACCATCAACAGCCCTAGCGCAACCCAAACAGGAAACCCGAACGTGCAGAACCTCAGCAGTATGGACTCCCTCTCACCCGAGCTCGCCGAGATGGCGCAGGCACATATCGACTACGAGGTCGAACGCTGGACAGGGGAGGGGCTCACCGCGTCCCTTCAGACCGAACTTGCCGCAGCACTGGATCACCTCGCGACGGTGCGGATCAAGGATGTCTTGACGGCCGATGCCGTCGAACAGGCACTTGATCTGGCTCTGGCTTCTCCCGAAGACTTCCCCTTGGCCGACCTGGCGTCGATCGGATTTGCAGCTGTTCAGCGGGTGGTGGGGCAGTCTGAATCTGGCCTCTCGGACGTCATGAGTCGGGCTGACTATGACCGCCTCGTGGGTGCTTTCATTGAGCTCAAACAGATTCAGCGAGTGCTGATCGAGCAGGTGACGGCCAGCAAGGCCTACTCGGAGTTGATTTCGCACGTTCTCTACACGGGGATCAAGAACTACGTTCTGAATCAGAGTGTGGTGGCGCGCCGAGTGCCTGGAGCATCTTCACTGATGCGGATGGGGCAGCATGCGTTGAGCTCGGCGGCGCCCAACATGGAAAAGAGTATCGACCGGCAGTTGGTGGGCTTCGTGAATGCCAACATCCAAGATAGCGTGCGGGAGTCGCGGCAATATCTGGCCACCGCGTTGGATCCTGAACTCATACGCGCCGTGGCGGGTGAGTTCTGGGACAGTAATGCCGAGCAACCATTCAGCGGAGCCGTTGGGCTGGTGTCTGGGGATTCGGTGTCTGCGATCGCTGAGGCCGTAGCCGATATTGCCGAGGCGGTTCGGTCCAGCCCCGCGGCTCGGGATCTGCTGCTGGCACTATCCCGCGACTTTGCGGCCAACCACGCCGATGAGTCGGTGACTGACTATCTGAATAGCATCGGTGTCACCCAGGCCAGGCTGGAGGCTGTAATAGCCCAATGGGCGCCGACCCTCAGCGCGGCCAGCGCGGACTACGTCGCTGAGCGGATTCGGGTGGAAATCCTGGGTTTCTACCTGGCTTGGGCGGAACTGCCCTGATTGGCTGGGGCTAATCAGGTGGTGTTCGCGAGCCTGAGCAACGATACTTGGGTAGACACAGCCTGATTGGTGAACGGTGAGTCTGCTTCGCAAGAACTGGATCAGAACAACTGAATCGTTCGATCGGACTTGCCCGGACCTACTACCCCCTGGAGTTCAGATGGACCACCTACTGCGCGCACTGGCCCCGCTGAGCGATGCGGGGTGGGAGGAAACCGAGGCCGAGGCGACCCGCAGCCTACGCACCTATCTTGCTGGGCGGAAACTGCTGGACTACACCGCCTCCGGCGGCTGGCAGCGCAGCGCCCGCGGGCTAGGTCGGGTGGATCAAGTCAGCAAAGCCGGAGCCCCAGTCCAGATCGCCAACCGCATCTCCGCGCCAATGACCGAACTGCGCGCCGACTTTTCCCTGCGACGCGATGCCTTGGCTGACCTCGATCGTGGTGCGACCGATTTCGACACGCAGCCCGTCATTGATGCGGCACGGGTAGGCGCGGCAGCAGAGGACGACGCAATCTTTGCCGGCAATGAGGCGGCCGGTATTGCCGGGTTGGTCCCGCAGTCCCCAAACGCCCCCATCACGATTGATCCGAGCTTGGATCGATTTCCTCATGACGTGGCGCGCGCCATCGACCAACTGCAAGAACTTGGTATCGAAGGCCCGTACGCAATCGCGATGGGTCCGCGCTGTTGGACCGCAGTCATGGAGAGCGCCGAGAGCGGCGGATATCCCTTGCTAAAGCATCTGCGTTTGCTTCTGTCCGGGCCCGTGGTGTGGGCACCAACACTGACAGGTTCACTGGTGGTTTCCCAGCGCGGCGGTGACTACGAGATTGTCGGGGGCCAGGACTGGTCGATCGGGTATGACTCTGCCGACGCAACCCAAGTCAACCTCTACTTGCAGTCCTCGTTCACATTCGTGGTCAACACCCCCGAAGCCGCTGTGCCATTGGACTTCGCCTGATGGTTGCCTTGCCGCAAACCAGCGTTTTTGTCGAAGAGACGGCGCTGCATTATCACCTCGAGTTGAACCTTCGCCCGGGGGTCACGAACCAAGACGTGGTGGCCGCGGTGACGCAGGCGCGTCGCGTGGCAACCGGGAATCACTTCCCTAACGCCGTGTGGGGCTTCAACCCCGAGCTGTGGCGGCAGTTGGAACCTGGCGGTGTCCCGCCGAACGTGGTGGCGTTCTCGGGAATCAGCGGGTCCGGTGGGGTGGCGCCGGAGACACAGTCCGACATTTGGTTTTGGTGTAACGGCAACGCTTACGAGAAGTTATGGCAGACCGCCTATCAGGTGCTCAAGGCTCTAGAGCCGGTTGCCGTGCTGGAGCGGCAGTTGTCGGCCTTCATTGGGCGGGACAATCGTGACCCATCTGGTTTCATCGACGGCACCGAGAATCCGGCGCTGGATGAGGCCCTGGAAATTTCCGTAATACCAGCTGATCTCCCGGGTGCTGGTGGGATTCCCATCTTTGTTCAGAAGTGGGTTCACCGCATGGCCGCTTTTGAGGCGCTCCCTGTCACTGAGCAGGAGCGGGTCTTCGGTCGCACGAAGGAAGACAGCATCCAGTTGCCACCCGAAGAGATGCCAGCAACCTCACATGTCAGCCGGAACACGATTCTGGACAGCGACGGTGCAGAGATGCACATCTATCGGCGCAACACGCCTTATGCCCGAATGGGGGAGATCGGCAGCCTGTTTATCGGATGTGCGGCCGATCCTGGCCGAATCGACCTAATGTTGGAAAGAATGTTTGGGGCCACCGCCGACGGCTTGACTGACAGCTTCACACAGTTCTCCGACGCCGTGACCGGGTCGTACTACTTCGCGCCGTCGATGAATGCGTTGACGGCCGTTTTCGGGTCGTTGAATCCCGATGATGACGATGCGGACGTGGATGATCCAGTTTCGGCCGGCTCGCCCAAGAACGCGGGTCCGGCGGCCGACTTGGGGATCGGTTCGCTACGCGAGGCTGTTGCGTTCCAGCAACCGGACGACGAGTAGTGGACCAGCCGCGGCGTCACTGCCCCCCGAACGTCGCCTGGCGCGTCAGGGCCAACACAAACACTTCCGTATCGGCGTGCGCCGGAGGGGCAACACCAAGCGCCTGGGCGTAACGGCTCGCCAACCCTTGTGCTTTGGCTATCCGGAGCGAAGGATCAAGCTCGCCAAGCCGTGGCAGAAACGCCACCGCATCCGATAGGGCATCGGCGGGCAGGCGACTGGTGTCGATCTGGTTCGCCCAAGCCGCCCAATGCGCCGGTACCTGTTCTGTCTGGACGGGGGTTACGACGCTCACGGCGAACCGATCGCGGATCACGACCGTTCCTGCGAAATAGTCGCCAACGCGTTTTCCGCGTGGGTTGGAGATACTCGTCAGCAGCCCGACCGAACCGGCCGTGGTCCACAGGTCGACCAGCACCAGAAACAGCCCGCGGATGAACGAATGCCGAAACCGGATCGGGGAACCAGTATCGGTGACCACACGCAAGCCCATGGCGTACTTGCCTAGCGACTTACCCGATGTTGCGGTCTCAACCACCACAGGTAGCCCCAGAATAATCGCCAGGGTCAGGACCAGCAGCACCGCGGCGGTAGCCGCAGTGTCCAACGCGACCACCGCGACACCGCCCAGCAGGAGGGCGCCCACGAGCAGCATTACGATCACGATCAGGTCGATAGCCAACGCCAGCAGACGGGATGCCAGCCCTGCTTCGGGAAGATCCAGTCGAACAGCTTCACCGCTGACATTGCTGCGGAAGGCCTCGGACATAGACTCAGCATATGGGGCAAGACTGAAATGCAGGGTCTTCGGATTGTTGCGCACCGCAAGCCAGCGTGGGATCGCCTAGCGGCGCTCACCCGCCAGCATCGACTCACAGGGGCTGAGGTCGATGAGTTTGTGCAGTTGTATCGGGAGTCCTCGGCGGACCTAGCACAACTGCAGCGATTGGGAGCCGAGGCGGCGACACTGGACTGGCTGACCCAGACACTTGGGCGGGCCCGGGCGAAGTTGGCAAACCCGGCGCCATCTTGGCGCACGGAGTTCGCCGCGTTTTTCTTGGAACGCTTTCCGCTGGTTCTCTACCGGGCTCGCTATTGGTGGCTGGCGGTCTCAGTCGGGTTCTTGCTGGTAGCCGGTGCGTTGGCAGCCTGGGTAGCGGCCAATCCCGCAGTGCAACAGGCGTTGCTGACAGATGCAGAGACCCGAGAGTTGGTGAACGTCCAGTTCGAGGAGTATTACTCGGCGAACCCCGCTACTTCGTTCGCCGCCCAAGTCTGGACAAACAACGTGTGGGCAGCAGCGGCGGCCCTGATCCTGGGCATGGTGTTTGTCCTCCCTGCAATCTGGATCCTCTGGTTGAACGCCGCTAATGTCGGCGTGATCGCTGGCATCATGGCCGCCAATGATCGGCTAGACCTCTTCTTTGGACTCATCACGCCGCATGGTTTGCTGGAGTTGACGGCCGTTTTCGCCGCTGCGGCGGCGGGAATGCGGGTTGGTTGGGCCCTGCTGGCTCCTGGGCCGAGACCACGCTCCCAAGCGGCAGCCCAGGAGGGGCGCGCGGCCGCGCTTGTGGCGCTAGGGCTCGTCGTCGTGTTGGCGATCTCGGGAGTGATCGAAGCGTTCGTGACGCCGTCCGGCTTGCCCACCTGGACCCGCATCACGATCGGATTCGTGGCCTGGGCAGCGTTTCTGATCTACGCCATTGGGCTGGGTCGGCGTGCCGAACGTAACGGTGTGGACCCAGACGACAGCCAGTCTGACATTGCGGGTTATCCGCCCTATTCCGGGTAGGCAGTGTTAGGCGGGCGCCCCGGCTCTGAGGCGCCGGCGGAGTCAGTTCACACCGCACTGCACCATGTCAGCTTGCGGAAACGGCCGCGCCATCGGTGTTGTCCTCGGCGGTCTTGCCCGCAGTGGTGGAACCCGTGTCAGCGGCGACGCCGGGAACATCAGCTCGGAGACCAAATACACCACCATCGCGCGTGCCGAGGTAGATGCCACCGTCCCAGATCGCGGGCGTGGATTCGATACAGCCACCCAGCGATATGGTCCACAGTTTAGCGGGGTCCGAAGTGGTGTCGGCCACGTCATAGGCGTGCAGATCGCCCGCACAATCGCCGATGACCAGGACATCATCCACGACCGAGGGAGACTGCCACACTGGCCCGGGGAGTTGCTTGCTCCAGCGGACCTCGCCAGTATCCCGGTCTGCGGCCGCGACTTCACCGCCATTGGTGTCGTAAATGATCACGTCTTTGTAGAGTGCTGGGGTACCCCAGATTCCACCGGGGTTGTAGTCGTTGTCGTCGATGCTCCATACCAGCGGGTTCTGCTTCTTACTTGGGTCCAGCTTCATGAGTTGTCCGACTTCTCGGGACCGAGCATTCCCCTTCTCGTATTCAGAAGCTACGTACAAGAATCCTTGCTCATCGATCACAACAGAGGCGTCGGTGTCGTCGCCGGTCCAGAACCGAAACACCCGCTTGGGGGTCTTACCGTCCTCGAGTCCGGCGATGTCCCAGCCCTGTACCAGACCGGCTGAGTTGGAGAAATACAGGGTGTCCTCGTAGATGGAGACTGAGTTCTCAATCGAGACCTGGTTACTTCCGAATGCGGCTAACAGTTCATCGTCCCAACCCGGCGCGTTAAACACGAGCTTGGGATTGACCGTAACCTTGCCCTGTTGGTCGTAACCACGGTTGAGCTTCACGATATGAAGCTGGCTGTTTTCCCCGCCCTCGAACAGATAGTCGTCGATGATCAGGGGCGAGCCGTCCCAGTCATTGTTCCATTGGACCGGCGAAACGGCGTCAGCACTCAGTTTCCAAAGCTCCTTCGGCTCGGAGCCATCGAACGAGATCGCGCGCAAGTAGTTGTCGCGTGAACCGGAATAGACGATCGGGTATCCGTCCGGATCCACCGTGACCGAACCCTTGATGATGTCCCCGGTCTTGAAGGCCGGAATGATCGGCTTACCCGTATCAGCGTTCAAAAAGTGCACGCCGTAGTCGTAAGCGCCAAAGACTAGCCAAGTCTTATCGTCTCGCTCAAAGGCCGCAGGTTGGCCGGTCCATCCGGTGCCGCACCAGGTGACCGGTCCACCGCCAGGATCGCTCAAGCCACACAGGCCTCCAGTTTGCGGGTAGCGCCAAGCCACGTTCGGCTGTGTCCGGGTGACTTCACCGCCACCGTAATAGGTTCGGGTTGGGTTGCCACGAAACGTGAGCAGACCAGAAACCTCGTCTCCGTAAGGCTGGCTGACACCACTGGGGTCGGACCAGTACGGCGATTCCACAGCCTGCCCGGCCTGATCCTCTTCGGTGGGCGCGTCGGTCGGGTCAGCGCTTTGGCTCGCTGCGTCTTGCACTGGCTGGCTGGCGACTGAGAAATACAGCACCCCTGCTGCCAAGCCCAATACCGCCACAAGGGCGATCCAGGTGCCCGCGACTCTTGAGTTCATTTTGGCCATCCCATAAGCGTACGTCCGGAGTTGCACTGCATTTGCCATCCGCTCTTGGCGCGTCGCTGGGGAACGGCGAAACCTACCCCAAATAGTTATTATCAACTCAACAACTGACCGATGAGAACGAGGGCGTATGAGCGATCCGCTAGAACGAGGCGTGCAGTTTCCGGCCCAATCCGATGGATCGCGCTCAACCATGGCCGCTGGCCAGGAGACCTTCGCGGTGGCAGCTGAGGCGGTGGACGCTGCCCTAGCGCGCCGCATTCGGGCGGCGCAGGATTGGCGCCAGGACTACCCGAAGCCGGCCGCCGACTTGGTGGGCGCTAGCGCGCGATCCAAAGAGTCCACGTTGGCGGTTGCGCAGGCCGGTCTGGATCACCTGCATGCCACTTTTGAGTATCGTGACGCGGCCGGCAGCATCCCGCTGTCACAAGCCTTTCATCGTGAACCGACTGATCGACTAAAAACCCTCTCTATTGTGGGTGGCGGCTCACGCGCATCAGCGCTAGAGGTGCCCTTCGCCGGTCGAACCTTGCAGGGATCAGACCTACGGCGACAATTGTGGGCCTGGGTGGAAGAGCGCGCTGTCGAGCCGTCCCTCTTAACGTCATTGGAAAGCCTCATCGACAATCCAGAATGGCTCGACCTTTCAGATCTGCAGTTCGTCATCTTCGGAGCGGGGGCAGAGTTAGGCCCGCTGCGCCATCTGTTGGCTTGGGGCGCGCAGGTTTGGGCGGTGGATTTGCCGCGTCCCGCGACCTGGCGACGAATCGCTGATGCCGTGGCGGGTACACCCGGCGTGCTGCATGTGCCGATCCCCGCAGACGCGCAGGTTGGACCCAACAGCTCGGTGGCGCAAATCGCGGACGTTGCCGGGGCTGACTTGATTAGGCAGACCCCCGAGATCTTTCGGTGGCTGAGCGGGATCAAAGGCCCGCTTGTGATCGGCAACTACGGCTATGCCGATGGAGCCCTGAACGTGCGGCTTTCGATGGCTTGCGACCTAATCTCCGAGGCCTTAGTGGCGTTGAATCCGGATTCCAGTTTGGGGTTCTTGGCCACCCCAACGGATGCGTTTGAGGTGCCAATGGACGTGGTCGACGACTCGAGGGCACAGTGGAACAAGCATCTCGTTACCCGGTTGACACGTCGGCCGTTGAAGTTGGCCAATCTGTTCCAGCCGAACTACCGTCGGTTGGCGCACCGAGCCAACGGCGCGGCGATCGGAATCGCGGACTCAATCGTGCCGCAGCAAGGCCCCAACTATTTACTGGCCAAACGCATGCAACGTTGGCGTGCGGTGGTCGCGCGCGAGCGGGGTACTCGGGTGTCCTTGAACGTGGCCCCGGCTACCAGAACACAATCGGTTGTGAAGAACAAGATGATGGCAGCAGCTTTCTTGGGCGCCTCCCGCTTTGGCATCGATGTATTCGAGCCCGACACGTGTAACGCGGTCATGAGCGCACTGCTGGTGCGTGATTTGCGCGATCCGACTGCAGCAGCCAACCCGCAGACCCCACTGCAGTATCCCGCAGAGCTCTTCGTGGAGAGTGCGGCTCACGGCTACTTGTGGCGGTCCCCGTATTCGCCCGGTTCGGTATTGGGCGTCGCCGCGGTTCTGGGACTGTTTGAGCAGGCCGTCTGATTCAGCCGACGCCGCGGCTGTGGAGGTAGGTGTCAGCCAAATCACTGGCGAATTGATCCGCTGGCGCCGTCATGCTGGCGATGCCATGAGCCTGTAGTTTCGCTCTGGCTTGTGTCAAGGTGGCTTGTGCTTTGGCCGATGCAGCCGCCCGGTAGGCGGCTACGAGCGGGTCGAGCGTTGCGGGTGGATGTGCATTGGATACATCGGCCAGCAACATCTCCCGCCGGGCAGCCACTGGTCCAAGGTGGGTTGCCAGCGTGGCATCTGCGTGCTCCATCCCGAGGCTAGTCATGACAATCACCGATTGGCGACCGTGAACACGCGCGCCCAGATCCCGGCCTAGCGCGGCATAGTCGGTCTGCACCATTCTGGCGGTCAGGCCGGTGAGGGCACCTCCAACAACAGCAAGAGCCCCAGTGCGGTTTCGTGAGCGGGCCTGCCGCTCGGGTTTGGTATTGAACGCTAGGACTTCCACAGTTTCCCCAGCGTGTACCGCTAGGGCGGTCACCAGCAGCGCCGCGTCTAGGTAGCGCTGCAGGCGCGTGAAGTCACCGATCCGAGCTGCGGCGAGTCGGCCGCAGTCGACAACAATGAGTAGGGAACGATCCCTCTCTGGCTGCCACGTGCGCACCACGAGGTCAGGAGAGCGGGCGGATGCTCGCCAGTCGATCGAGCGGCGGTCATCACCGATCACGTACTCGCGGAGGCTGTCGAACTCGGTCCCTTCACCGCGTTGCCGTACGGCGTTGCGGCCGTCAGCTTGGGCTAAGGCCGTCAGTTTGGCCGGCAGTATTGCGGCGGAGGGAAAAGCCGGGGCCGCCAAGAGTCGTGTTCGGATCTTTACGTTCCGCTGCCAGCCAGCCAACCCGAGTGGACCGAATGATCGCACCGCCACTGGCCCGGCGGGAATTTCGCCTCCCCGCTTGGGTAGCAACCGGTATGTCTCTTGGCAACGTCCGCCAGCCGACAACACCAGCGCCGTTCGCGACGGCGTGCAGGTCACAGACGGGATCCAGGACAGCCGCACCCGGGCACGTAGGGAGCGGCTGTTGGTATTCGCGAACTCCACTTTCATCAGAGCAGCTTGACCCACCTGGCACTGCAGGGCCTCGGGCGCCAAGACCGCAAGCCCTTCGGGGCGCGTCGTGCGGACCAGATCGCCGAGGTAAGCGGCAGCGACGAGCACCAAGACCACCACAGCGGCCTGCCAGGCGCCCCCAAACAGGCCAGCGAGCCCAGTGAGTGCTGCTCCGACAAGCACCAGGGCGGCTAGTCGGCCAGTGACAACCGGCGTCGAGACTGCGCTACCGGACGGCATCGGTATTCACTATCTCGGGACAGGTACATTGGCCAAGGCCGCCGAGACCACGGATTGTTGGGTAACACCATCAAGTTCGGCCTCAGGACGCAACGAGATTCGGTGTGTCAGCACAATGGGTGCCAAGGCTTTGACATCGTCGGGAGTCACAAATGTGCTGCCGCGCAGCCATGCCCACGCTCGTGCGCCTTTTGCCAGGTCAATCGATCCCCGTGGCGAAGCCCCGAGTCGCACGCCAGAAGCTGTCCTGGTGAATGCTGCAATGTCCACGCAGTAGGCGGTTACGGCGGGATCGACGCTGACTTGGCCAACAGCGCCACGCGCTTGTACGATCGCCTCACCCGACGTGACCGCCGGGCCAAGATCCAACGCGGCGGGGTCAAAGCCAGCGAGATGGGCGCCGACTACTTCCGCCTCCACCTCGCGTGCGGGGGTGGCAACGGGCAGCTTCACGAAGAACCGGTCGAGCTGAGCTTCTGGCAGGGTGTATGTCCCCTCATATTCGATCGGATTCGCCGTTGCAGCGACCAAGAACACTTCGGGAAGTGGATAGCTGGTTCCGTCTACGGTAACCCGACCCTCCGCCATCGCTTCCAGAAGTGCCGACTGCGTCTTTGGTGGTGTGCGGTTGATTTCATCGGCCAGCAACAACGACGTGAAGATGGGTCCGGGTCGGAATTCGAACGCGCGGGTGGCTTCGTTGTAGATCGGACTCCCGGTGATATCTCCAGGCATGAGGTCCGGAGTGAACTGAATCCGCGCGGTAGGCACCCCCAGGCCAGCCGCAAGGGCCCGGACGAGGAGAGTCTTGGCCGTGCCCGGGGCTCCTTCTAGCAGGACATGTCCGGGCGTGAGTAGCGCGACAACCATCCCCGTTACGAGCCCCTGCTGACCCAGCACAACTTCATCGACTCGATCGCGTAGCGCCGTCACCTGTTGGCGCAGCTGCGTCTCTTCCATGCGGTCTATCCTCTCGTTCATCGGGTCCGCTCGTACACAGGGGCCTCCTGCGAGCTACCACGGCGATTCTTCGTCCGGCGCACTACCAAGAATCCGCTGCAGATTTCGAGCCAATCTCAGCAGCTCTGCATCGGTGCTCACCGGCCCGCTCTGCAGCGCCGTAGCGACATCGGACGTGGTTAGGCCAACCGCGGCGGCGGTGCTGGCCAACACGCTGGCATCCGTCTCGGGGTGGCGTCGTCCCGTGGTGCGCTGCAGTTGCTCACGCGACTGCATCCGCAACGCCTCTGCGGCGCCGTTGCGATCCTGATTTCGCTGCATCAGGTTGGCGCGGCCTACCTGCGTTTCATACGACTGCACCAGCACTGGCAAGTCCTCGGTGAGTAACGGTCCTAGGCGGCGCCCGCGCCACAAGGCCAAGACGACGACACCGATCAACGTCATCATCAGTGTCGCTGGCAGCCAGGTTGGCAAGACTTCGCTCAGCGTTGCGGAACCAGATGTGGCCAAGGCCGGGTCCGTGGCCGTGGGCAAGTACCAAACGATCCGCTCCTGTCCGGTGGGGCTATCTGCTCCGGCCGCTGACAGCAGGTTTACCCCAAGTGCGGCATTGCCGCCCTCAACCAATTCCGCATTGCTTAATGCGCTCCCGTCCGACATCAGAAAGGTCTGCCCTTGGGCGAGTAACCCGGCAGCTGGGCCTTGCGAGAAACAAACGTGTTCCCAGTCATCGACGCCACGGGTCGCTACGGGTTGCACTAGGAGCGGGAAAGACGCCGTTTGGGCCGCTGCGGCCGCTGGAAGGGTGCAATCGGCCGCCAGCACGGGGTCTGTGGTTGCAGTACTGGGTTCCCAACGGTCCTGTAGTAGGGGGCCAGCTACCCCGAGCACGACGAGTCGTTGCTCATGTTCGCGCACCGACGTCGTTAGCCGTTCAACGGCCTGCGTCGTTAGAATCGCATCGTTGCGAACGACGACAGTGTGAGCCTGATCGGCGGCTAGCACTCCGGACAACGTGGTGACTGTTCCGACCGGTTCCCCGCGCGCGGCCAGCACTTGCGCCAACGCAGCACTTCCCTCTGGAGCTGCACTACGGGGGTCCAAGACTGCAGCGGCGCTGGGACGAGTGAGCAGTGCCGTCGCAAGAATGGCGGTGATCAGTATCAACCCCACGACGATCCATATCCGTGCCGAGCGGTGGCGTCGACTGACAGCGGCGGGTGCGGTTGCGACTGAGGCCTGATTCACCGGCTACTCCGGCTGGGGGCGCCGTGACGGGCCAGATCGTAGGCGCGCTTGGCGGCCTCCTGCGACGTGTTTGCGTTGCCGTACCGGACGCGTTCGAATTCCAGCAGGGTTGCCTGCAACGCCGGATCGTGGACTTGGGTTCGGCATTCGGTGATCGTGATCGCGTTTCCGGCCGAGACCGTGCCGCGGCTTTGCAGGTCACGCACGATCGCGCGTGTCGCGGCTATCAGAACTGCATCCCAATCGCCACTATCCATCTCGGCTGCGGCGATCGCCAGGTAATCCTGGTGCAGCTGTTCGTGATCCTCACTGAAGACCTGTTCCTTTCCCCGGCCCGGTGAGAACACCACCTTGCCAGCCAAAAGGGCCAGGCCTAAGCCAACCGCGACCAGGAGCAGAACCAATAGCCAGGAGCCCCCGGGAACGGTGCTCGTCGCCTCGAGCAGGTCGTTGAGTCGGTCGCCCAGCCAACTGAGGACACGTTCCACTAAGCCCGGGGCCGCTTGGGCGTATTCGGGTTTGGCAAGTTCCTCGCGGGCGAGTTCCTGGCCGGTGCCCTCGTCAATGAGACTCACTGGGGCGCGGCCGAATCAGGAACGGGTGGATCGCGGTATAGCGCGAGCCAGCGCGGCTGGCTCCCGGTCGGCTCGCTGTCGGCAGCGGTTGTCGCTGGGAGGGCGGCGGTCAGCGTGAGATCAAACGCCTCACGTCGCATGCGGCGATCCAAGTACAGCAACGATGTGACGCCGGCGGTAAATGGCAGGGTGATGACGCCAGCCACCACGGAGCCCAGCGTGATGAGCACCCAGAAGGCCGCATTCGGTTCACCGTCGGGGGCCCCGAACGAACTCGCACCAAACTGGAAAGGAACCGACACAATCCCAGCGATGACAGAGGCGATGATGGTGGCAAGCAGTTGAATCCCGAAGACCCGCCACCACGACCCCCGAACGAGTTTCAGGGACCGGCGCCAGGACTGTAGGGGGCCGCGGTTTTCCAACACAAGTACGACAGGGGAGAGCACCAGGCTGACCCACAACCAGACGGCACCCGCCACAGTCGCCAACCCCAGCAGGACAGCCAGGACAATGCCAACTGTGCCGAGAGTGCCCAAGAAGAACGCCGCTACAAAGCCGACGATGAGCACTAGGGCAACCGAG
>JAHZKU010000220.1 GCA_022600255.1 Actinomycetes bacterium
ACAAACACCCGCAACCGTGCAGAGGACGCCCTGGGAGCGAAAATGGTAAGGACGTCGTGGAAAAATACAACTCAACAGTGGGGCGACTGGGGCTCGAACCCAGGACTAACGGATTATGAGTCCGCTGCTCTAACCAACTGAGCTACCGCCCCCGGACTGAGGTTACACGCCCAGCTTGGATCGGAGTTGTGCCAGACCAGCTGCCGCCTCAGCACGGGCGGCCTCATCTTGTGGATCCAAGTCTGGCCCCATAATCACACGCCAAGTGGTTTCCCCGGTGTCGCTATGGGTGCGGGCGACCACCCGGGCGACACCGTCGCCCACCGGAATCTCTTCATTGACAACAAAGGATTGATCCACTCGGTCACGCACAACCGCAGGGAATTCCGTGGCCTGGTCAATCACGACGTCGATGTGTTCCGTCGCGGGCCCACTATGAGCCTCAGCACTGCGGATGTCCATCTTCAACAACGGTGGTTGCCACTTGGCAAGGTCGATCTGGTCCCAGCGGACCCGCCATTCCACTTTGTACTGTGGGCCACCATCTTGCGGCACGACCAAGATAAGCGCATGACTGCTCGCAACCACGTAAGAACCTTCGTGGCTTTGCGCCGATAGATAGACGCGTTCGTCGCCGATCAACTCCACAGCGTCACGAACGCCAGCAGGCACCTTGGGTTTGCGCCATGGCAGTCTCATGCTTCAACTCCTGCCCAATGCTCGCGCAGCGAGCGACGATACTCCTCTACTTGCACCAAGTCTCCCAGAACCGCTGCCGCCTGGGCCGGATCGGCCCCCTGTGGTCCATTTAGCATGGCCCGCAGACTCTCTAGTCCGTGCTCGGCCGCGCGGTCCAGCAGCCGAGCGATTACGCCGACACAGTATCGATCGTCAACTTCGGCCACCGGGATCGGTTCAGTGACCAGTGCGTGCACTTGGCCGCGCAGATCGCTATTTTGGCAGGCATCGGCGACGCGACGTACCCAATCCGGCGCGACACTGCGGCCCAATCCCACTTGCTCCATGGCAGCAAATATCGCGGCCGCTTGCGGCACGGTGAACGCGTCAGCGGTTAGCGAGTCCAGCCAATCCTGCACCCGCTCTGGTTCCTGCAACAGCACTTTGAGGGCAAGTCGCTGCAGTTGGCTGTCCTGCGGGCTGACCATCCCCGGATCCGGTGGCTCAGGTACGGCTCGCCGCCGATTCTGGCCACTACGATCGGCGGACTTAACCCGTTGCACTGCTGCCATCACCAATTCGGGATCAACCCCCAACCAACCCGAAACGACGCGGGCATACTCCGGTTGCAGCGTTGGGTCTTTCAGGCCGGCCACGACTGGGGCAACCGCCCGGACACCGGCCGACCTGCCCTCGGCCGTCCGCAAGTCGACCTCACTGATTTCCGCTCGAAGAACAAACTCGAACAACGGGCGGCGTGCGGCAAGCAGCTCCCGAACAGCCTCGTCGCCAAACTTCAACCGCAGATCGCAAGGGTCCATGCCATCCTCGGCGATGGCCACGGACGTCTTGGCGGCGAAAGCCTGATCCTCTGAGTAGGCTTTGCGCGCGGCCTTGCGACCAGCCTCGTCCCCATCGAAGGTGAAGACCACCTCGCCCCTGGCATCGTCCAAGAGGATCCGGCGCAGCACTTGGACGTGACCGGCTCCGAAAGCGGTACCGCAGGTAGCCACCGCGTTCGTAACACCAGCGAGTTGGCAGGCCATCACGTCGGTATAGCCCTCCACCACCACTGCTTGTTGTTCGGCGGCGATCGCCTTCTTCGCTTCGTACAGGCCATATAGAACTTGGCTCTTCTTGTACGCAATCGTCTCTGGCGTGTTCAGATACTTCGGGCCGTCATCGTCGAGGCGGCGCGCCCCGAACCCCACGACGTCTCCTGACAGATCGTGGATGGGCCAGATCAATCGGTTCCGAAACCGGTCGTATAGACCACGATCTCCCTGTCCGGCCACACCGGATTCCACGATGTCTTTATGGCTAAAGCCAGCCTCGCGCAGGTGCCGGACAACCGCATTGCGCGGCGCATACCCGAGCGAGAAATCCTGCCAAGTCTCCTCGCCGAATCCACGTTCGGTCAGAAACCTGCGAGCCTGCTCGCCGGTGTTGGCTCGCAGTTGTTGGGTAAAGAACGCCGCAGCCGAGGCGTTCACGGCCAAGACCCGGCGTTTCAAGCCGTGGTCAACCCCAGCGGCTGGACCCCCACCTTCATAGCGCAGGGTCATCCCGAGTTTGTCGCCAAGCTTCTCGACGGCCTCAGCGAAACTCAAGTGTTCGTAGTTGATCAGGAAATCAAGGACATCGCCGCCCTCACCACATCCAAAGCAATAGTAGAATCCCTTGCTGGGTGTGACATGAAAACTGGGCGAACGTTCGTCGTGAAAAGGACACAGCCCCTTTAAGGACCCGCTACCCGCTGACTTGAGGGTTACGTGTTCAGAAATAATCTCGTCGATTCGAGTGCGCTCGCGCACAAGGGAAATGTCTTCCGCTTTGATGCGCTGTGCCATATCAGGAATCCTACGCTTCGAACAGGTCCACCAGAACTCTAAGCGAGGCGGCCACGTGGCGAGTCGCGAGGTTGTCGATTACCAGCGACATCTTCGCAAGGCAACCCACACCACGGCGGTTGATGTGTTCCAATGGCGCATGTCGATGCAAACCACGGTGGAACGCGAGGAAATTCAGGTCGCTGAGAATCTCAAGATCGGGTGGAACACACTGGATCGCGCTCAGCTGCGGGCGGATACCCCGGGCTGCGGCAACCGCGTGCATTTGAACAACGCCGGCAGTTCGTTACCACCAGCCTGCGTGACCGCGGCCGTGATTGAGTACTTGCGCCTTGAAGAGCAAATCGGGGGCTATGAGGCCGTTGATGAAACTCAAGAGGCCTACGCCAAGGGTCGGCAAGACATTGCCCAGTTCTTCGGCGCGGAACCGAGAAATTTGGCCCTGGTCGAGTCATCCACGGTGGGCTTGCACCGCATTCTCAGCGCAATCCAGTTGCGCGCAGGTGATCGCGTCCTCGTCTCTAATGCCGAATACGCCGCCACGATGCTGCCGCTGCTGCAACTTGCCGGCCGGGTCGGCATCCGAATCGAAGTTGTCCCTGACGGCCCCGATGGCACCACAGACCCAATGGCGTTGGTCCGACTCTTGGACGAAGACGTCAAGGCGGTCTTTGCGGTCCATGCCCCGAGCCACAACGGGCTCGTCAATGACGTTGGCGAGATTGGCCGGCTGCTCAAGGAGCACGATTCGCAAGCCTGGTATGTGGTGGATGCTTGCCAATCGGCCGGACAACTCCCTGTTAGCGCAGCAGGCTTTCAAGCCGACTTCCTGTATGCCAGCGGCCGCAAGTACTTGCGCGGACCGCGAGGCACTGGGGTCTTACTCGTCGCTGATCGTGCGCTGGAGGCTCTGGACGCGTTTCCTGTTGATGTCTACGGAGGTGCTTGGTCAGGGCCCGCCACCTACTCGATTGCCGCCGACGCCACCCGCTTTGAGACCTACGAACGCTCTTACGCCAGCGTCTTCGGACTGATTGAGGCTGTGCGATACGCAGCCGCGATCGGGATCGTTCCCCTCTCAGCGGCCGTTCGCCGCAATGCCGAGTACTTACGGTCAAAGATTGGGATCCGGTCAGGTTGGGAAGTCCTGGATCGTGGGCGCACCCGATCGGGGATTGTCACGATTCGACACGAGACCGTTTCCGCCCAACAGGCGAAGGAACAATTAACGCAGGCCGGAATCAGCGTCTCGTTGGTGAAGCCCGCGACGAATCCCAGAGACCTTGGCACGCTGGCGGCGGTGCGGATCAGCCCGCATGCGTTCAACAACTGCAGCGAGCTTGACGCCGTGCTCGCGGCCCTCCCCAGCACAGTCCCGCAAGCACGGCGCGGATGAGCTGACCGCACGCGGCGTCAGACCAGGTCAGCGTGCCAGCTCTGCAAAGACGAGTCCGTAAGGCTCGCGATTTGATCGGCAATTAGGCGGCGGCGCTCGTCGCTGGACTGAGCTGATTCCCAAATCGCGCGTGCCCAAGGCTGCAGCCGGTGGCCATCAGATTCCATCAGCGCCTCGGCCACGCTAAGCAGCAGCGCTCGCTGCTCGGCGTAGAACTGCTCGGTGCCTTTTCGGAACATCACGTAGTGAGCGGTGATCGCCTTAAGCATGGCGACTTCAAGTCTCGTGGCTCGCGGGACCGCTAGTGATGCGCCGTAGCGAGTCAGGGGCCCGGTACCAAACCGAGCCCGGGTAGCATCTTCCACGGCATTACAGAAGCGCCCGATCAACCAAGAAGTCATGGCTTTCACCTGCGAGAGTCCGGCCAGAGACCCATCAAAGCTGCGCACCCACACCGGCAACTCTTGCAGCCCCTGCAATGCATCCGTCAGCTAGACAAACTAGCTGACACGCAAGAGCCTAAAGTTGCTTTCTTCCGCGATCTCTTCCGCAAGGTCGAAGATCCCTACA
>JAHZKU010000221.1 GCA_022600255.1 Actinomycetes bacterium
CGATCTTGCAAGAAGTCTGGGAAGTTCCGCGAATACCAGTTCGGCTGGAACGCCAATGCGAAGATGACGGGGCGCTGCCTCACCTCACGCGTAAAGGGTGTCCGGTTGATTAGCTCCTACAACGGCCACCACCCTTCGGCGTCGCGCGCCTTTGACGTGATGGTGAACCTTCAGGGGAGCTGCACCGCGGGCCGCAAGGCTGGCAACAAGCTGGCTTGGTACCTGATGAAGAACGCGCGCAAGCACAACATCTACTACATCGTGTGGCGCAACGGGTATTGGAACGCGAACAGCAAACCCACCAGCCCCCGGAACTTTCGCCAACAAGGCGGCGGAAGTTGCACCAGCAAGCACTATGACCACATCCACGTGGCGTTCCGCTAACCAGTGAGCCCCCAGCGGGTGTCACGTTCGGAGCAACAGAAGCGCGCAAAGGCCCGGTCCTCCTTGGACTGGGCCTTTGGCGTGCCACGGTCAACTGGCTCGGTTCAAGTCGCTGCTGTGGCTACCTCTCACCACTGACCAGCGCGCCTAGGCGGTCGGCGGATACGTGTCCTGAGTCGTCGGCTGTCGAACTCACGTCGCCTGCTCCTCGGTCTCGGGTTTGGGTTTCACAAGCCAACTCGGTTTGCGTCGGGCGTGAATGATCAAGGGAAGTCCAACGAAGATGATCGTGCCCGCGCTCACCAGCCCGATATAGAGAGCCGGACTGCCGACTGGCAACTGCGAGGGCGGCACGAAACTGAGCACCAGTGCGAATGCCATCCCGATGAACCCCAGCCCGGCCACCATCCACATGCCGGCGTTGCCCAATGGAATCTTGAACGAGCGCGGCAACTCCGGATGTGAATACCGCAGTCGAATCCCAGCAGCGAACATGAACAGGTACATGATGATGTAGACCGAAATCGCCATCACCGTGATGAGGAAGAATGCCACGCTCACGTTGTCGATAAAGAAGTAGACCGTCGAGATGAGGGTAACGATGCCACCCTGTACCCACAGGATATGCAGTTGAATGCCACGCTTGTTGGTCTTCTGTAGCCAAGGTGGGAGCAGTCCGTCCTCAGCTGTCTCCAGCAAGCCCTTGCTGGGCCCGGTTATCCAGGCCAGCACACCCGCGATGGCGCCGAAGCAGACGAAAATGGACACGATGGAGATCGCCCAGGCTCCAACTCCCAGTGCAGTGAAGGCGTTCTGGAAAGCGTCGAAGACACCGGTGGTCAGGTCGATCTTGTCGTAAGGCACCATGCCAGCGACCGCGAGGGTGCCGAGGGCGAAGATGACGACGGCCACCACGGCGGCGATCAGCATGGCCGCTGGGAACTGGGACTTGGGCTTCTTCAGTTCCTTCACATGGACGGCCTGGACCTCAACACCAGCGAACAGGAGCAGGATGCCCGCCAGGAAGGCGATGTTCGATAGGCCCGTGATCTGCGGGAAGAACCGGGGCGAGTCAAAACCATCCGCGACTGCTGGGGCGTCGGTGGCATCCCACGCGGGTTGGTTCCCGGACACCACCCAGTACACGAACAACCCCAGCAGCAGAATGCCGGGAACCGCTGTGCCGAGGATGAACCCGAATTTGGCGACCTTCGCGAAGATCTTGGTGCCCGCGAGCGCGATGAACGTGGCCAGCCAGTAGACGATGATGCAGAACAGCCCCACATAGATGTGATTCCCGGCCAACTCGGGCTTCTGGATCGCGAATGCAGCGGCCGCTGCGGCGAAGGCGAGGCCAACCGGATACCAGACGACGTTCTGAATCCACTGCAGCCAGATCGCCAGAAAACCCCAGCGCTGACCGAACGCCTCACCGATCCATTCGTAGACACCGCCCTTCGATTTGGTGAAGGCTCCGCCCAACTCCGCCGCCACTAGCGCGGCTGGGATCAGGAAGACAATCACCGCAAAGGCGATATAGACGAACATCGTGAGCTCGACCTTGGCCAGCATGGACAGGCCACGCAGGCTTGTCACCATCGCGGCGGCCGCCAGCATGGCCAGTGTGAACACACCCAGGTAGGAGCGTTGCTTGGTGGGCGTCGGTCTCTGGGTAGCTGTGGCGCTCATCGGGCTGCCCTCGGAGTTCCTATCGGCTTAGCCGCCGAGCTAGCCTTTCGGGGAACCATCAGTATCCCTTCGCCCGTGCCGTCCACCGATTCAAGGCTGGCCCGTGGCGACAAGGGCATGGTTTGCAGACGCGAACCAGTCACTTCAGCCAAGCACTCAGCCATGGACGTTGCAACCGCAAGACATCAGCGTCGGGCTGTGGCACGACGGCCTGATGCGACGAGACCACTGCCGCCGGCCGGCCGTGGTCTGCTGCCAGTTGGCGCACGTCGTTCTCAACAGCAAGTGGAGCAGGGTCCCAAGACTCAGCGAGCAGCTGGATGTGGCACTCATCCACTCTTGGAGTCTGGTTCAGGACGCAGGTGTCCAGCGGGTGATAGCCGATTCTCGTGGTGATCAGCAAGCTGCTGGATGTGACAACGTCCCCGCCCAGCAAAGACAGCAGATCCGGCCCCATAGCCGAGCGGTGGTATCGAGTCGGGCGCTGTGATCCATCATGCGTGGATCTCCAACGTTTAGGACTTGGCCCTGGCCCTAAGCGTCCGCCGACGCCGCACTCGACCGACTCCAAGATGGTCGGGTCGAATCGCTACGAATCCGAGTGTACGAGCCGATTCTGAACTTGTTCTGCTGCCCGAAACCTCAAGCTGAAGTGTCGGAAAGCACCGCAGCGGCCCCCCGCTCACCGCTAACCAGCGCGCCCTGGATCGATGGAGTATCGCGATGGTCGCCAATCACAAACACGCCCTCACCCAGCGCCACGGGTTTCCTGAGGGGATACGGACTGCGCACTTGGGGAAGCGCCCGCTGAATCGGGTACCTGGCTACCTCGCGCAACTCGGTCTGAGGCACGCCCAGAATGGTGGCAGACTCGGTCCTGGCTAGCTGAGCGTGCCGATCGCCGGGCCAGTACCCCACCGCGGTGGCCGCGATCAGCGGTGCGCCGGTGGTGCTGTAGCTGGGGGCGGCGGTTGTCATTACAGCCACGTTGCTGAGCCGCCGTGGACCCGTACGGGCGTCCACCATCAGGTATTGCTCGGTGACCGGCTCTGGCACAGTGAAGTACCAAGTCGAGAGTGAGTTCATCGAAGGAGTCTGCAGACCCGGAAGAAGTTTGCTGGCCGCGATCGCATCGGTGGCGATCACAATCGATCGGCCCCGTACGGTCCCGTGTGCGGTCTGCACGGCGCCGGGTGAGACCGCGTGCACCGTGGTTTGCAGTTGCAGGCTGTCCGGGACGAGTGCTTCTGCTAGCGCCTGCGGTAGGGCGTTCATGCCGTCGGCGGGGACACTCGGTGCGCCACGGACAAACGTGCGCAACACAAAGTCGGCGTAGCGGCGACTCACCAGCAGTGGATCGGCCTCACCGAACACCCCGCTCAGGAACGGCACGACCAACCGGTCGATGACGCGTCGGTCCAGTCCCCATCGTTGCAGTGCGACGCCTAGGGGAACATCCTCGCGGGCCCGCAATCGATCGGGGCTGTCGTACGCGCACGTTAGCGCGTAGCCAGCGAAGGCACTTAGCCGCCACGGCGCTGCGATCTTTCCGGTGATCCCAGCGGTCAACGTGCCAGCGATATCGCGAAGGTTACTGAGCGAGCCCGAGAGTGTCACCGACCGCCCGTTATTGGTGACGATCTCAATTCCCCGATTGAACGACTGAAGATCAAGATTTGCGTAGTCCCAGGCTCGCTGCGCCGCTGGGTACGCCGGATTGAAGACCTGGAACCCATGGTCGAGTCGGAATCCCTCGACACGGTCGGTTCGCACGCGACCACCAACGCCCGATCTGCCCTCCAGCAACAGCACGTCGCGACCCGCCCGCTGCAATAGCCGTCCGGCGGTGAGCCCCGCCAAGCCAGCGCCCACAATAACGACATCATGCTGCGTGGTGTTGATGGCGACCACTTCCTTTGTTCTGCTGTTTTACGGTGAGATCGGTGCAAACCGTCCTAACCGTGACGAGCGTATTTCGCTCGCGGATGCGCCACTAGTTGGCGGACCTGTCTCACCGTTACGTTTCCATCTTTGCGCATGATGGCTGCGCATGCCCTAGTCCCTATTGGCGGCTTGCGGGCGGCTACTCGCCCGTCCGCTATCCAGCGAGAATCTAGCCGTCACCTCAACCATGCCATGAGAAGGCCCTCAGCGCTGATCGCGTGGCCCGAGCGCCGGTGGCTGACTGCGCCGGCCGCGCAGCTAGGGGGCGGCTGCGGTTCCGGTCGACGCGATCACGGCCAAGACGGCTGCGCCATAGCTGGTGACCTTGGCCGGTCCAACTCCCGGGGTCCGCAGCAGGTCCGCTTCAGACTCTGGCCGGTTTGTGGCGAAGTCCGCCAGCGCACGATCATGGAAGATCACATACGCTGGCAGCTCGCGCTCTCGAGCCTCTTCGAGTCGCCATGCCTTCAAAGCCTCGTAGAGGGGCTTGTCCGGGCTGGCCACCTTGGCGGCGGTCCTGGTGCTGCGGCTGGAGCGGCGGCGTTTCCGAGCTGCGGACGTGTCCGAGGGCGCCGACCTGGCCTGGTCCTGCGCTAGCTTGGTGAGCTCAGCTAGGAACCGGCTTGGCTTACGCGGTCCGCTCGCTTTGCCGCCGCCCGCTCGCTCCCGCGCCCAAGTCAAAACGAGGTAGCGGCGGGCCCGGGTGATGCCGACGTACAACAGGCGGCGTTCCTCGGCCAGCAACTCGGGGCGCTTGGCAGACTGCGACACTGGCAACCGGCCCTCTTCGAGCATCGGTAGGAAAACCGCATCCCACTCCAACCCTTTTGCTCGGTGCAAGGTGGCCAACTCCACCCCCGTACCGACCTGCTCCTGTTTCGCGCGGCTAGCAAGTTCTGCCGTGATGGCGGCGCCAACCGGCGCTTCTCCCTTGCGATCACACTCTCCGGCGAGGTAACGAACCAAGTCCAATAGCGCCTGCAGAATTGCCTGTTCTTCCCGGGCCTGGTTGGTGGTTGGCTCGGCATCGGGATCGAACCCGAACGACTTGGATAACTGCCGTTCGAACCAGGGTGTGATGGCCGCATCCGCCGGGGCGGACTGTGCAGTCAGGAGACCCAGCGCCTTTCGCACGGTGGGACGTTCATAGAAGGCCGCGCCCTTGACCCGATAGGGGATAGCCGCCTTTGCCAGCGCTGCTTCAATCGGGACCAGATCAGCGTTGAGTCGGACCAAGACTGCGATCTCTTCGGGTCTAACCCCGTCTGACAGCCAGGCTTGCACCTGATCGACCAGCACGTTCAACTCAGCCTGACTGCCGGATACCTCGCGAAGTATCGGCTCTGGTTGGCTGGCCTCGCCCTCCTGAAGCTGCGGACTATCTTGTGCCGCCGCTACGAGTGGCGTGGCCGATTGGGCCAGTCGGTTGGCCAACGTCAGAATTGCGGGCGTGCAGCGATAGTTCCGGGACAGGTGAAACACCTTTGCGCTCGGCCAGGTTCGGGTGAAGTCGAGCAAATACTGCTGGCTTGCCCCGGCAAAGGAGTAGATGGTCTGTTCGGCGTCACCCACCACGCAGATGTCGTTGCGTGGGCCCACCCATTCCCGCAGCAATTCGTCGTTGGCTGGATTGGTGTCCTGGTATTCGTCAACGCAGAACCATTGGTACCGGTCGCGGACCCGCTGCGCGACCTCCGCATTCTCCCGCAGTAGGTCGGTCATCAAGATGACCATGTCATCAAAGTCCACCACCTGCCGTCTGCGTTTGGTGGCTTGGTAATCAGACATCACCCGGCGCAGCAGATCCTCCGGCAACGGCAGGGTGCGGCCCGCGGCGGTGGCAGCTCCCTGCAGCCGCACCGGGTCAATTCGCCGGGTCTGGGCCCAGGAGATCGCGTCAAGAACATCCTGAGTCGGGGTGAATTTGTAGTGACCCGGCAAACGTCGGACCAGCGGCGACACCAGGGACCACGCGTTGTCGAGCACTGCCAGTCGCTCGCCGTGTATCTGCGGCCAGAAGTAGTCCAGTTGCCTGCGGGCGGCAGCATGGAACGTGGCCGCTTGGATTTGGGGCGTTCCAAGTGCGGCCAATCGTGCGCGCATCTCGTCTGCAGCCTTGCGGGTGAAGGTGAGCATGAGAGCGGTAGCTGGATCCATCGCCCCCGTCTGTGACGCGTAGGCGGCTCGGTAGGTAATGACCCGGGTCTTGCCGGTGCCCGCGCCAGCATGAATCACAACAGGCCCGGAGGTAGCCGCTGCGGCCGCCTGTTGCTCCGGGTTCAACTGATTGAGAAGTAGGGTCACGATCCGGACGCACCTCTAGCCGGAGTGGACCGGCCACGGCGAAGTCCCGATTCCTGCACCCCGACTGTCATGACTCAAGTGTGACCGAAGCCAACGTTGCGGGGAACAGGCCCACCGTACCGGTGGAGTATGGCCACGAGGTTTGGACATGACAACGCGACAAGTCGGAGGGGACCAAGCTGCCAGGCTGGGCGACCCTCCGACTCTGGCACGGCCCGACCCGGATCTTGGCCAGAATCCAGGCCGGGCGGAGCCGCTATCCGCGCAAGCGCAGGCGTACGGTGCGGCTTGCGTCGCTGCGACCAGCATCGTTCTTCGCAACGACCCGGAACCTGAGCCGGTTGGCATCGGAGAACTTGCGCGCCTTGCCGGACCACCTACTCCGGTTCACCCCACGCGCCAGTCTTTTCCAGGACTTCCCATTGCGGGAAACCTGCACCGTGTAGGTCACGTTCGAGCCCTGGGAGTTTGACCAGTTCAGTTTCACCTTGCGTTTCTTGCGAGCCTTCGCCTTGGGTTTCCCAGGTCGGGTCGGAGCCTGCGCGCTGCTGTCGGACCCGCTCCCGGCCGAGCCGTTACTTGGGGTGCCAGCATTCCCGCCTGGGTCCGGGTTGTTGGTACCCGATCCGCCTCCGGCGTTGTTTCCGCCTCCGGTGGCTGGGTCTCCCGCACCGGTGAAGAACATGTTGCTTGGTAGGTCACTCGCATCCGTGTTCGCCCCGATGACCTGGCTCAGCGTCTTGCGGTAGTCGATCCCGTAGTCGCGCCCAATCCGGTTCAGTTCGTTGTCATTCCCGTAGAAGTAGCGGTCGCCATCGCGCAACCGCAGGAACTGATCTGCCCAAATGGCATGCTGCAGTTCACCGAACTCTGAGCCCGGCAGGTGCTTCTCGGACACCATCCCCACAAACGCATCCACGTCTGCAACAGAGCCGTAGATTCCCTGCAGGCGAGCCGCTAATGCGGTTCTTCTCACGGCCCTGACCGTTTCGCCGTCTGCCGCATCGCTGCCGGGCTCGAGTTGATTGCCGTCACCGTCGAACAGGGCCATGAAGTCCATAATGGCTGGGTCGTTCAGTGGATCGTTCTGATCGATATTTGGCACGTTCTGGAATGATTCCACGCTCTCCCCGGTAATCGACTTGAACGACGTCTTCGGCGCCAAGCCGAAGGCCTTGCGTAGCTCGTTATACCCGGCGATGCCGTGATCTCGCGCACGCTCAATATCGATGGCACCGAGGTCGGTAACGCCCGCAAAGCAGTTTGGCATCTCTTCGCCATCCAGGCACGCGGGCAGGTCCGCGACGCCCTGGCCGGGAATCTGGAACAGCACCGAACGCAACTGGTTGTCGATC
>JAHZKU010000222.1 GCA_022600255.1 Actinomycetes bacterium
GATCCAACCGTTGCGCCAGGCGATCTCCTCGACGCAACCGACCTTGGTTCCGGTGCGATCTTCCATCACCCGCACGAACTCTCCAGCATCTTGTAGCGAGCGGAACGTTCCGGTGTCCAGCCACGCTGTTCCACGCTCCAGGACTGTGACAGTCAGCAGGCCGGCTTGCAGATAGTGCTCGTTGACCGCAGTGATCTCGAGTTCGCCGCGGGCAGAGGGCTTGATCTGTTTCGCGACGTCCACCACCGAAGAGTCATAGAAGTACAACCCGGGAACCGCGAAGTTGCTCTTTGGGGCAGACGGCTTTTCTTCGATGGACAGGGCGGTTCCCGATTCATCGAATTCCACCACGCCGTACTCGGATGGGTTCGCGACTTCGTAGGCGAAGATGTGTCCGCCGTTGATCGAGTTCAGTTCCGAGAGATGCCGTCCGAGGCGTGGCCCGTAGAACAGGTTGTCCCCCAGGATCAGGGCCGCGGAATCGCCGGCCAGGAAGTCCGCAGCGATCAAGAAAGCCTGGGCGAGGCCTTCGGGCTTGGGTTGGACGGCGTATTCGATACGCATTCCCCAGGGTGAACCGTCCCCGAGCAGACGAGAGAACGAATCGGAATCCTCCGGAGTGGTGATGATCAGAACCTCGCGCAATCCAGCCGCCATGAGCGTGGACAGCGGGTAGTGGATCATCGGCTTGTCGTACACGGGCAGCAGTTGCTTGCTGACGCCTTTGGTAACCGGCCACAGCCGCGAACCGGTTCCACCGGCCAGGATGATGCCCTTCACGGGGGGCAGGTTAGCGGGGCCGGTGGGTCGCGACCGGCGAGGTTGCGAGTTCTTCGAGGGTTCTGCGGCAGGTTGTGTCATCGACGGTGGCGAGCAGCGGCAGTTCGGCCAGGGGCTGCACCCGTGCATGCGAGATGAGCGAGTGGTGCACCGAGAGTGCTTCCTCGTCCTCGCTGTAGAGCACTTCCTCGAGTTTTTCCCCAGGACGAAGCCCGGTGTAGGTAATCGGAATCTCTCGCCCCGAGCGCTCGATCATGAACATGGCGATCTCGGTAATGCGCACCGGCTCGCCCATGTCCAAGACGAGGGTCTCGCCGTTGTTGCCGAGGACCGAGGCTTGCAGGACCAAGTGCACGGCTTCGCGGACGGTCATGAAATACCGACGCACCTCCGGATGGGTCACGGTCACCGGCCCACCGTTGGAGATTTGGTGCCGGAATGTGGTCACTACCGAGCCACGCGAGCCGAGCACGTTGCCGAAGCGGACCGATACCCAGCGATCTGTGGCGGACGTGTGCGCAGCGATCAACCGTTCGGTAAGGCGCTTGCTATAGCCCAGCACGCTGGTGGGGTTGGCGGCCTTGTCGGTGGAGATGTTGGCGAAGTGGGGAACCTTGGCGGACTCGGCGGCCGCTATGAGATTTGCGGTGCCGAGCACATTTGTCTTCCACGCCTCAGCGGGCGAGCGTTCGAGGAAGGGCAGGTGTTTCAGAGCGGCCGCGTGGAAGACGATGTCCGGTCGGATGTCGTGGAGCAGCGAGTGGATCCGCTCTGCATCTCGTAGATCGCACAGCGCAAGATCATCAGAGGTCAGTAACCCCGATCCATCGATGGACAACTGCGTTTCATGCAGACTCGATTCATCCCGATCTAACAGGACCATCCTCGCCGGCTGGTACCGCTGGACCTGCCGGGCGATCTCGGAACCGATCGAGCCCCCTGCGCCGGTGATCAGAATGGTCTTTCCGCCGAGAAACGCCGCGATCCCTTCCTCATCTGTGTGAACCGTTTGGCGTCCCATGATGTCCTCTTCGGACAGATCGGAGACATCACCGAGTTTGATGGCTCCAGCCACCATCTCCGAGGCGGTGGGAATCACTTGAACCCGCACACCGCCCGCCATGCAGATGCGGTCGATTTCCTTCAGGCGAGCACTCGTAACACCAGCGATAGCGATGACGAGCGTGTCTACCGAGTACTCATTCAGGATCCGTTCGAGTTCGTCTTGGGATCCCAGTACGCGCAGGTTCGACCGACGCAGGTGTTGTTTGCGCGGATCGTCATCCAAGAACCCCATGGGAACGAAACGACTCATTCGATCCGCTTGCATGAGATTGGCCAACTGAGATCCGGCGTCCCCGGCTCCGTAGATCAGGGTTCGATTTCCTTCGCGTGATAGCGCCCGAAGAGTCCGAAAACGACGAAGCAGGAAGCGAACCGTCAACATCGAGGCGCCGGCCAGACCGCCAGCCACCACAAAGGTTGCGCGTGGCAAGTTACCCGGCTGCGCGATGAGGAAGATCGTCCCCACCAGCAACACCACGGTGTTCAGTGCTGCGATACCTAGCACTTCATCGAAGGTGCCGGTCACGTAGCGACCGCTGTACATCCGCAGGACCGCAGCCAGCAGCAAGTAGGAAATACCGGCGACCACTCCGCTGACGAGTGCCCATGTGGTGAAACTGGTGGGCAGGGTGAAGTCGAAGCGCAGGATGACGGCGAGCGGAACCGCGATGGCCCAGGCCAAGAAGTCCACGAGCGCTAAGCGCCACGCGAACCCGGTTTGAGAGAAAGTCACGTCTTCTCGCAGTTCAGTCACTCGTCAGTCCCCCCGATAGAGAAGACTATCGTCAAATCAGGCGACATCCCCCCGTCGCGCGAAGGGTCCGGATGCGGCCGCGTTAGGTGTTGCGTCGAAGGGGCAGTGCCAGAACGTTCACGGCGCTGCGGCGCAGCGTGCGAAAGGCGTGGGTGGGGGACTGCGCGAACTCCCTCGGGAAAAGCCGCAGCCGATTCTTCACGATGGCGCTGCGCCGCTTTGGCGAATGCCCGGTCACCATCACGTTTCGCCCCAGGAGTCGGATCTGTTGGGCACCTTGGATCTGATGGTGCAAGGTGACCGAAGGGTTGATGGCCACGATGAAGCCGCGGCTGCGTAGGCCAAGGCACGCTGCCGCATCTATCGCGTCCATGCCCAAAGACCCATCGAATCCCCCGATCGCGGTGAGCGCCTCAACGGACCACACAGTGCCGCTTTGCACGACCTCCTCGGTGACGGTGATCTCGAGACCAGAGTGCATCACTGTTCGGGTGGGGTAGGTCATCGCTCCGCTGGCATCAAGCACATTCCCGGCGCCTATTGCTCCGAGGGGAACTCCCGTGAGAACTAACGATTCCGCATATGCCACCATTTCCTCTGCATAGAGCTCGTCGAGCGAGGAGTCTTGATCGACGGTGAGTAACCAGCGATAACCACCGGCTCGTGCGGCATCGAGCCCCTGATTCAATGCGCGGGCGATACCGCGGTTCCTTGGATTACGAATCACCTGAATGTTGAGCAATTCCGCCACCTGCGCAAGCACGGGGTCCGCCGTGCAGGGGCTCGCGTCATCGCTCACCAAAACAGGGCCCGAAGCGCACAGCACGCGAAGTAGTTCCATGGTTTGTGGTGGTGGCCTGAAGGTGGGTACCACGACCAACCAGCCACCTGTCATGCCTCGGAGGCTAGCGCGCAAGCCACTAGAGTGATCGCTGATTCAAAGTGAAGCGGTAAGCGGGACGTTCA
>JAHZKU010000019.1 GCA_022600255.1 Actinomycetes bacterium
CCAACGCCTATGCCACGGCCACTCGCAACACGTTGCTAGTGGGCGGGGGCCTGATGGTCGTCGCCGCAGTTGTGGCCCGGCGCCTGCCTAAGACAGCAACAAAACCACAACAACCGGTCGCTACCAAGCCCTAGCCCAGACGCGGCCCAGCTGCCGAGAAGCCGGTGCGCTCGGACTCAGTAGCCCTGGTTGTAGCCCCGATTCCAGGACCGGAACTTGCCCATCCCGTAGCGACTCTTGACGTAGTTCATCGCAGCCCACAGGTTTGTGTAGGGGACGGTCTGGTACCGGGTGTTGCGATGGCCCTTCTTGGCGTAGTAGCGGTACGTCGGTGCGATGACCTGCAGCAGGCCCTTTGACGGCGTGCCACGCCGCGCGTTGGAATCCCAATTATTGACCGCGTTGGGGTTTCCGCTCGACTCTTGCTGAATCTGCGCCAGCACACCCTTGAGGTACTTGCGCTTGACGCCATGCTCAAACATCACGGCCTTGGCTAGATTCGCCCACTGAATAACTTGGGCCGGAAACTTGCGTCCGCTGGGGTGACGCAGGCGCTTCCCGCGCCACTTCGAGGGTCCGGTCGCAACCGTGGCAACCTTGACCTTCTTGTTCTTTTTCTTTGCGGCTGGCACGACGCTCACCGTGCTCGCCGAGGCCTGCTGGACGGCCGTGATCGGCGCGGCGTTCGCGCCCGCAGCCGGGGTCGCGGCAATCATGCCGAATGTGGCTAGCGCACTAGCGGCGAGAATGGCGGGTTTCTTAGCTCGGAGCTGCATGTATCCCTTCCACGTGTGAATCGCTGCACACTTGGACTTCGTGACGAAATGCTGGGCTACTCTTGCCAAAGCGACCCAGCGATTGACTCCGGCTACTCTGCGTGTATCCCGGGAACATCGCAAGTAGATCTCAGTTATGTCGCATCATCTGTGGAAAAGATCACACTTTGGTCGCCGATATGTCCGTTATCCGGAAAGGATGCTTGGTGTCGGCAAGATCATCACGCGAATGGCCCAATTCCTTCCTGCTGGCTTGCTTCGCCGCCTTTTTGGTAGGGGCATTGGTCCTGACTTGGGTCGCACTTGCAGTCGGTGACACGCCCCCGCAAGTCGACATCGCTGTGAACCAGTGGTTTGCTGACCAGCTCGCTAATCAAGAGTGGTTGGTCGGGTTGGCCGCCGCCGTAGGCACCGCTACTTCCCCGGTGTTCTCCACACTGTTCGCGTTGGTGGCAATCGCAGGCCTGATAATTGCTAAGTACTATCGACTGGCCGCGTTTGTTGCTGTCAGCGCCTTACTCGGGGTCATCATGGCGGGCGTGGTCAAGATGCTGGTGGGTCGTCCCCGCCCCCCAGGTGCGGCGGAGTACGTCACCGACCTAGACGCATCTTTTCCCTCTGGGCACACAATGGCTGGTATCTACCTGTATGGCGCCGTGGCGATCGCCTTGTGGCTGGTTGCGAGGTCCAGCAACGTTCGAGTGTGGCGGGTGTTGGCTGTTGCGGTCGGTGCCCTTGGGCTGTTGCTAGGGCTGACGCGGCTCATGATCGGGGTGCATTGGCTCACCGACGTCCTAGCGGGCCTCGCTTTCGGCTTCGTAGCACTGTTTCTGAGCCTGGCGGTGGTGCACCCAGAAAGAACCTCCCAGCGATCGCAGACCGTAGCACCGGCCGACCCAGCCGCATCTCGCTCGTCATAGCATCTAGGAATGGTAGACGCGACCGACCAACCCCCAGTGGCGGCCGATGCGCAGGTGCAAGCAATCCAGGCTGAGCTTGCTGACCTCGGCACCGCCGAACGCGCCACCAACGAGAAGCGCTATCTGAGAAGCAACCTGTACCACTACGGCGTCACAGTGCCGCAGTTGCGAAAAATCTCCAAGCGCATCGCCCGCGGCTGTGGCGATCACGATGAGCTGATGGCGAGCGTGTCCACCCTCTGGGCGGTGCCAACGCATGAAACCAGATTCCTAGCGGCCGCCCTGCTAGGAGATCGCAAGCAACTCCTGAACGTTTCTGACTACCCGCAACTGGAAGAAATGCTGCGCGGAGCCAATACCTGGGCACTGGTGGATACCATCGTGCCGCACCCAGTTGGCACCCTCAGCACGCAAGCCCCAACAGAGTCCACTCCGGTTCTGGACAGCTGGTCAACCGACTCCAATTTCTGGCTGCGCCGATCGGCCCTCCTAGCACATCTCGTACCCCTCACCGCCGGCCAAGGTGACTGGGCCCGGTTCACGCGATACGCCGACCTGATGCTGCCTGAGACGGAGTTCTTTGTGCGCAAGGCCATCGGCTGGGTGTTGCGTGACACGTCGCGGAAGCGACCAGAACTGGTCCGAGATTGGGTGGCTCCTAGAACCCAGCTGATGTCCGGTGTCACGATCCGAGAGGCCGTCCGGCGGCTCCCCGAAGGTGAGCAGCAAGAACTCATGCAGGCCTATCGCGAGCATCGACCCGCGCGCTGACCAGCCCAACCAGTCCAGAGACTTCCGCCAATAGGAACACCATCAGCAGATGCACGGTCAAGGCGCCTTAATCACTGATAGCGCTGACGCTCGGAACCACCACTATGGCGACCCCGCCTCGGCGACCCGTTTGAGTCGGGACAGGGTAATCCGGGCATTCTTGCGATTGTGGATGGCGCGATTCCCCGGAATCACCAGTTGTCCACCGAGTCGCACCAACGGGCCCAATACGCCATCACGACGATCGACCCAGGTCTCCGACACCACCGTGCCGCCGTCGCGGGCAAGAAACACATAAGTCCAGCGGGAAATACCCTGAAACCCGAAGTCCACATCGAACTCAAAGATTCGGCCCCGATCCGCGCGCAACACGGTGCACTGTGTGTACCACCGAATCAGCCCACGCCGGTTGGTGCCAACGAACGTATCGCCGACCTGCAGATCTCGGCTAGCCCCAATCGCACCCGTGGCTTCCGGCGACCACTGGCCCATCTGGCTCACATCTGCAACTAGGTCATATAGCACTTCTGGTGAGGCTTGGATTTGCTCAGACTCAGTAACCCGCACCTGTCCAGACTGCCAGAATCTCGCGGAGGATGTTGCCTGACCAGGCGCGGTCAGCCCTTCACCGCGTAGGTCCCCGGTTGCGCATCGACACAAGTGACAAGTGGTCCGGCGAGACCAACGCGGATACGGCTGGTGCTGGCAGCGCTAACCGACGTCTTCTACCTTCAGAGGAGTTGTCACTGAGATCGGCGCGCGCTATTCACCGACCGACAACCATGACCCAGTAGTGGCCCCAGCGAGAACTGCGGACGTAGTCGTGCCCCACGCCGATCTTGTTGTAGCGACGAGACATGAGATTGCGGCAATGTGCGGGGCTATTCACCCAAGCCCGCACGGTCGCCTTAACCGTCGCTCGGCCAGCGGCGATATTCTCGGCCAGCGCACCACGAAAGCCCATCCGAGCTGCGCGGCTCCACGGCGTCGTACCGCCGCCGTGAGAGAAGAAGTTGCGCTTGCCCATGTCAGTGGCGTGCTTCTGCGCGGCCCGAATCAGCGCCCTTTTCGGTTGCAGTGGCTTCGCGGCCCGATAGCGGGTTCCACCACAGGTGGTCCCAGTCGCGCGCACGGCGTTGATCTTCGTGATCAGTTGAGCCTGTTTCGCACGACCCAGCTTTCCTAGCCCCACCAGACTCAGTGGCTGGCTGCGCGCACTGGCTGATTGCCCAGTGGCTCGCACTTTAACCCGGTAATGCACGGGTTTGTGCCGGGTGCGGAGTTGGACTCGGTAGTGGCCGGTGGAGCTGGTCCGACCGGTGGCGCGGGTGCGCCACTCCCCCCGTTCCTTACGCTGCACAACAACGATGCGACCCGCCCCACGGCCTGTAGACGTGGAGACCTTAACGTTGCGTTTCAGTTTGCCGCGATTGGAAACAACGAGGCTGCCGGTGGGCCAACCTCGAATGTTGGTCTTGGCGAGCTTGCTGCGGGCAGACTGCTGCGCACCGAAGCCGCCTACCCGCGTACTACCGCTCGACGCCGCGAATCCGAGTTTCCCGTGCTGGATCGGCATCGCTGCGAGCAGCAACGAGCTCGTCGCGGCGCCGAGTGCTGGTGAAGTCTGCGGAAGTAACAGCGCTAGGCCAGCGGAAACCGTCACTGCCACGCCGAACACAAACCACCTCCACAATTGCGCCCCGAAGTCATCAGAATGATTTCAACCGAGATACGGTGTCCAGCGAGGTTTGCCGAAGGCCCCCGTCACCGGACGCATCGCGTCGCGCAACTAGGGCAAAGCAGACATCAAGGATCAACGGCACCGATTGGCCAACCTGAGCCCGCTACCGGGGCGTTGCCCAGGCAATCCAGAGTTGTCCGCCGTTTTCCGTTGGACGCAGGCACCTCACGGCTGCGCTGGTCATAGAGCAGCTGCTTGATCGCTGGCCGGTCCTCAGGCCCGTTGGTGAGCGTTGCGAACCGGTGTGGGTCCAGGTTTCTGTTGGCGACGTGATCCTGGGAAGCGGACCTGCTTCTGCCGCTCGGCCGGTCGTGCTGACCCACATCCGTGAACTCTCTGGGTTTGAATCCCCCGTCACAGACGCTTGCGAGCTCGCCTAGAGGGGCAGCTTGCCCAACACCGTGCGAACGGCCTGCAGCGGCATGTCGCGGCGCCGGATCGCGCGCCATTCACTGATCTCCACAATTGGCCAACCTCGCTGTGCAGCCAGCATCTTGAGTTCGCGGTCGGGGTTGATGACGCCGGGATGGCCGACAATCTCCAACATGGGCAGGTCTGAGATCGAGTCGGAGTAGGCCGAGCAGTCTCGCAGATCCCAACCGTTCTCTTGGGCCATCGCCGCGATAATGACGGCTTTGCCCTGCTCATAGCAGAACGGACCATCCAATTTTCCGGTGTAGACGCCGTCTTGGCGTGCAGCGGTGGTTCCGATACCAAACTCCAGATCCAGTTCGCGCGCCAGCCTAGAGACGATCTCGGTTGGCGATGCGGAGATGATGACACGGGCGTCGCCTTGGGCCTTGTGCTCGGCGAGCAGCGCCGCCGACGCAGGCTGCACTGCATCCACAAGCTGATCGATGAAACCCTCGCCCATCGCTTCGAGTTCAGTAGCCTTGCGCCCTTTCACCGCCTGCAGGATCCGGTCGCGGACCTCGACCGAACGCTCGTCCGTCGCGCCTTTGAGCAGGAAGGACACACCGTTTTTTAAGTCATGGAGTAACTCGGTCTTGGAAACGAAGCCAGCACGAAAAGCCGCCTTCGCCAACGGGATGTTGGCCGAGCCCTTAATCAACGTGCCGTCTAGATCAAAGAAGGCGGCAGCGTGGCCGGGAGTTTGTGTTGTTGGCATCGTTTCTGGAAGTGCTGTGACGGTGGACATGGTCGATTCCTCTCATCGCTGGCCCGGCTGCGCTAACCTCAACGGCCGAACCCCTATTCATGGTTTCACCACAATCAGCCGGGACACTCCAGTCTGATATGGCAATCAAGTAACCGGTGGATTATCATGAAGTGACAAACTGCGAACTGTCATCAGGAATGGATGTCTAGCGTGACGCCAAGTGCAATGCTCGCGGCACGGCGGTCGGCGTGGGGAGCCAAGTGAACGCGGTTCGCAGACCAGCGCCTCATCGCCCCTGGCTGCACCTTCCCGATGAGATGCGAGAGACGTTAGCGGGCGTCCTGGATGAAACCATCGCTGCGGTCGTTCTGGCCGTGGAGCAGGAAGTGCCCCAGTACCGCGCCGCGCCCGACAGTCCCGTGCACAAGGCGTTGATGGCCGGCGTGGAGGTCGCGCTGTCCCGGCTGCTTAGCATTCTGGGGACTAATGAAACGGCGCTGGCGGACTCCTCGGAACTCTACGTCGACATTGGTGAGGCAGAATACCGATCCCGCCGCCCGTTGGAGGACGTGCTGCGTGCATACCGGATTGGCGCCACAACCACTTGGCGCGGCTTCAGTAAGGCCGCCGTAGCGGACGATTTCTCCCCGCGGGACATCGCCGCGTTGGCGGAGGCTTGCTTCGCCTACATCAACGAAATCGCCGGCGCTTCGACAGCCGGGTATGTGCGAGCACAGGCTGCCGACGTGGGCGCGCGCACCCGCGTTCGTGTACAACTCATGGAAGCTCTGCTGGCCGGTGATGGCCATACGGCCGCGACCGCCGAACTGGGCCGGCGGGCCCGCTGGACGATCCCCGATTTGGCGGCGGCCATCACTCTTGATGATGTGCCCGAAACCTTGATTGATGAGATCAATGATTCCAGTGCGGTGCTGGCCGCTCGCACCGATGCCGGCGACATTGCGCTGGTGAGTCTGCCGCTCGCAGCAGCGGAGGAGCGGTTTCTGTTGCGGAAGATCGGGGAACATGGCGCCACAATGGGCACCCCGCAGCCTGTCACCACACTGCCCAACTCCCTCGAGCACGCCCAGATGTTGGCCCGCAGCCGCGCCGCTTGGGACTTGCCGGCGGTCGGACTGATCAAGGCATCGGATCACCTAACACCCCTACTGCTGAACAACGATCCCGACCTAGCTGACCAGTTGCAGCGGGCGACCCTCGCGCCCATGCTCGCGCTGACACCGGAACGCGGTGAGCAGTTGTTGGAGACCCTCAAGTACTGGCTGCTGCATCAGGGGGCCCGGCGTGCCGTGGCGGACACGCTTGCGGTGCATCCACAAACTGTCTCGTACCGGATGGACCAAATCCGTGGTCTGCTGGGCGAAGCCTTGGAAGATCCAGAGCAACGCTTTGCGCTGCTGGTGGCGTTGATGTCTCGCACACCACGCGTGTAGCCCGGGCGGCCTGAGACCTGAGCTCTGCAGTCAGCCCAAGGCCGCGATTGCACCCAAGGCCCCGCCACCAAAGCCGGGGATGCCTACCCGATACGTGCCACCTGCGGGAACAGCGGCAGCAGGCCCGGCAGTTGCGCCACAAGAGCCCGCAACGCTTGGCCGCGATGACTGATCGCGTCTTTGTCGGCCGACGGCATCTGGGCCGTTGTCACATCTGCACCGCGTGGTTGAAAGATCGGGTCGTAACCAAAGCCGTTCTCCCCCACCGGGGCGCGCCGCAGCACACCCTCCAGCGCCCCTTCCACCGCACGCTCGTCAACGATGGCGTTTGTGTCACTTGGGATCGCGATCGCAGCCGCACACCGAAACTGGGCCCCGCGACGATCATCGGGAACATCCGCCATCTGATCAAGCACCAGTTGCAGGTTGCTCGCATCGGTTGCGGCAGCGCCCGACCACCTTGCCGAGAGAATCCCGGGCATCGCATTCAGCGCATCCACACACAGGCCAGAGTCGTCGGCGATC
>JAHZKU010000223.1 GCA_022600255.1 Actinomycetes bacterium
ACATGATGAGCAGGGCCACTAGCAGAATCCCCATGATTTGATCTCCTCCTGCGCTTCTTGACTCGCCTGCTTGACTCGCCTGCTTGACTCGCCTGCTTGACTCGCCTGCTTGACTCGGCCTGCTGGCTTGCTGGATAGGCCTGACCCGAACTGGCGTGCTGGCCAGTCACATGGAACCGTCTCAACAAGCTCCGACAGTATTGGGCCAACTGTCGCCGACTCGCAGCCTTAGCCCACAACGCCAGCGTGGGGTTGGCCTATTGATCCCACCACTGCAGAGCCCGCACCGCCCGCAGGGTCGACCAACGCCCGGGGCCGCGACCCGACTCCATCTTGAACCAATATCGCCCGGGGTAACTGGCGAACACAGGCCAACGGCCGTCCGATCGCGGTTTCGCCCGAACGGCTGCAATGGCCGGCAGCAACCTTTCATCGCGCTGGGCCTGCGCTGCCATGAAGTGTTCTAGGCCACGCATGACATCGAAGTGCCACTGGGGCGGGAACGGAAATCGGGTGAAGGCCGGGTCAACCACGGCACCGGTGCGGTGGGAGCAGTACAACTGGTGCGCCAGGAAAAACGCGCGCCCCTGTTCCAAGGCTGGCTGCACCGTGAGGTTGCCGCCAGACTGCTGATAGGCAAGCAGAGCTTCTAGGACGGAAATGGTGGTGTGAAAAGAGCCGTGCTGCGACCCCACCCGCACTGTTTCGCAGTTCCAGCCGCCATCACCGAGTTGTTGCGACAGCAACCACGCAACTGCTGGCTCGACGTGTTGGTCTTGATACCCAAATATTGCCGAAAGCTGGAGCAACATTGCGGTGATGCAAGTCTCAGGTTCCTTGATGCTCTTGGCGAGGGTGAGTCCGCCGTCGAAGCATTTGGCGTTTTGCCACAACACCGCAACCCCGCGGCGGGCCTGCTGATTTTGCGGTGACAAGCCGAACCGGGCCAGCAGGAGCAACGTGTATGTGGAGGAGGTCCACTTGGGGCTATAGAGCGCGTTGGCCCAAGTCCCCGCAGCGTCCTGTCGCGCTAGCAGGTCAGCTCCCCAACCGGTCTGTGAGACTTGCTCACGGGTTCGGATCGCCACCGTGGGATCGGCCAACAGGTCACGCTCAACCTGCCACCGGATCGCCGGATCGGATTCCAGCAGCCAGTCTGTGATCTGGTCTGCGGATAACTGCGTCCTAGGCATGGCACGCCTCCCACCCGCCGAGCGCTTCGCCGAACGCTGCCACGCCTGTTGACCGCCTCGGCGCCTAGCGCGACGCACATTGCCACCTGCGCCAGTCTGACAGAAGGAGGCCCGCCACTGGCAGGCCCGGGGCAGCCTACGTCGGTGACGTCTTCTCGGAGTGTTCATCGTCGGTGCCGGTGCCAGTGCCGGTGCCGGCGGTAGTGCGGGTGCCGCTTCGGTCGTCGGCGGTGCCGGCCCCGACGCCGGAGTTGGCGCTGGCCGCGGGGTCCGGGTCATTGCTGGGATCGGTGCCGAACGACGATTCGGGGTCAGCCCCGGGATCGTCATCGGATGTCTTCCGGCGTCGCAGGAGCCCGGGCAGGATGAGCAGAATCGTGATGACCGAGATGACGACCACCAGCAGGACGGCCGCGGCGATGAGGCCGTCGTTGCTGGGCGCTGAGGCGCTGTCCAACGGCGACAGGTCCGGGTGAACGGCCTCGAGGATGAGCTCTCTGGAGTTCAGGACCCACATGGGGAACTGGTAGAGCCCAATCACGAAAACGCTGAGGGCCAGGAAGACGCGTGTACTCATCCGGGTTCTCTGCCGGGGGCTGGCTGCGATCACTCCAGCCAGGACGACACCGAGCAGGATCACCACGAGTCCGACCAACTTGGGCACACCGGGCGCGTTCAGATCGAGCAGATACTGCAGATAGTTGTCATGGAACGTCTGGAAGGCGGCGCTGGTGTCCGACGTACTGTCCGGGCTCGCGGTCATCAGGTCGGACAACGAATTCATGATGCTGTTCACGCCTGTGGAGCCCTCGTCGAGCCCGGCTTGGCTGTCCCTGCTCTCGGAGGCTTGGTCGAATTGCTTCAAGAGGCTGCGGGCCTGCTCGTCGAACGCGGGACTGACCTGTCGGGCTGTCTGCAACAGCTCCGTGGTGGATTGCCCCACGGTTCGAGCCGAGGTCGAGATGTCCAGAGCCTGTGTCCACAACGTGTTCGTCGTGAACGCGACGATGAACGCGAACGCGGCGGCCACGAGCGCGATCAACCGGTTCCTGGCCTCCGCGTCATCGGTGGCGGGCTCCAATCGGCCCCCGATCGGGAGCGCGATCAGGGCGATCACCAGACCTGGCAGGAAAGCCCCCGCGACACAGAGCCACCACACCGAGTTCGTGAGCGGATCGGTCAGGTCCATAGGCCGCAGGCTATACAGGAGCCGACCGCGGTTGCAGGTCGGACGCGTGGATTTCCTACATATGAGGGAAGAGGCTGGGTATGCGGGACCGGCTCGGTCCTCAGCAGGCGAGTTGGGGCCGGAGCCGCCTGGCCGCGCATGGCGGCGTCATCGCTGCCGCAGTGACATCATGGAAAAGTGCGCACCGCCCTGTCGGATGTGGGGCCGCGGTGGAGTCCGGTCCGGGGGCCGTGAGTCCGTCGATGTCAGAGCCGCCGTCGACCCAGAGCGCGGACCCGCCGACCCAGGCGGCGCCGTCCGCGGGGACATCCGTTGAGCCCCTGCTGTCCGACAAGGCCCGGTACTCCCATCTTTGCCCTGAGGCGAAAGGTAGCTGGGTGTAGTCGCATCACTGGTGGTGGCTCGCCGGCAGGGAGGACCCGGTTTTGTTGTTGTGGTTGCGAACTGCCGGCGGTGATCGCATCCCAGAAGCAAGGGGTTCTACGGCGTCGTTGAGATGGATGGTGTCTTGGCTGGTCAGGTCCAAAACGGGTGCTCATGTCGAGTTCGCAGACGCCGTAGGGGTTGATGTTGGACCAGAACAAGGCAGTCAGGGCGCGCCGATCTTCGTCTGTCATCCGGGCGGCCCACTGCGGTTCGGACAGAACCTGGTCGACCAGGAGGGTGTTGACGTGCACGAGGGCCGATTGGAAGTGTCGGTAAGCGACCTCGTCCCCGCCGTTGCGTGTTTGCTCCAAGTAGCTGGCGACCCGTTTGGGAACGAAACCGACAGGAGTCGAGTCGGGGACGTTTCTGTCGCCGGTCCGGATCAACTCCTTCAGAACACCCACCGTTCCGACCTAAGTCGAGCCCATAAGTGAGTATCTCTCGCGGCCACCTCTAAGGCCGGTCCTGAAGAAACCGCTGCTCTTCTGTGAGCACCTACGCAGGATGATCCACCTTGCTCCCATTACTCCAGATTCGGACCCGATCACCAACCGCACACTAGTGGAGTTCATTATTCTTCAAGATTTCCTCAAGTTTGCCGTCATCCACATCCGAACGGGTGACTTCCAAGTTGATGGCTGTGGCGCCGCTGAGAAAAACTGCGATAGAGGCTCGGCCTGTAACGCAACTATCGATTTGAGGGGTGTGGACAACATGTTCGACAATTCGTGGCCTAGGACAGTCCTAGTCTGGACCGCGGCCGCATGCGCCTTCGCCCTCGCCCTCTCCTTAGTTGCTCCTAAGAACCCCGCCCGAGCTGCTAATCCGGCCAGCCAGAGTGCGGCCGATGAGACTGCGGTGGAAGCGTCTACGGGTCGTGATGCCCAAACGGACATCACCAAGAAGGCTACATCCACGGCGAAGCCTCCAATTTCTGGGAAGATGTTCAAGAGGGTTCAAGCCAAGACACTTCAATACACTTGGACAGCGCTAGACAGGTCAGAGTTTTTAACGGAGGGGTGTGGCTCCACGGGTAAGCTTGCCCGAAAGTTGTGTGGCACTGGCGAGAAATTGATATTTCAGGCTGGTAAGACCTACATCTTGAATATGATCTTGCCGAAAAAGCAGGTCTCAGCCAGCTGCAGCCGAGTTGCCATCGAGCATCGCCCCCTCAAGCACACCGGAAAGCCCCTTAGTGGGTGGGAGCAACCAGCGGGCTCCGACGCTGCGATAGCCGGCCGACACGTTACCGCTGAGTATGTGGCCCCCGAGGGTGTTCACAAGGTGCGGATCAAACCCAAGTGCGCAACGAGGGCGCAAGCAAACTCGGGTCGCTTCACTCGTGACCAAGGCCTCAATGCTCTAATGCCCAGAATGCTCGCTGTTGGCACGCAGCTCTTCATGTTGGAGTTCAACAATCTCACGGACGACATTCTGGAAATCTCCTTTCCACTGTGGAGCTCTCCCACCGGCCAAACCGACTGTGGTGAGGCCGAAGATGCGATCTGCTACAACTCCGGCGTTCTTGAGTTGGATGCAACGCCGAAGGGAGCCTATTACGCTTCGAGTGCGCAGATGATTTACGCCAACCCTTACCAAGGTGCATTGAACTGGACTGTGCAAAAACAAGCGGACACGTGTGTTGGTGCCTGTAGCACCTACTACACAGACTGGTTTGCGGGATCCAATGCTTGCGGAGACCTCAGCACTAATCCTTTCACCGCTGGGTCTCAATTCACGATTCAAATCGGCCAAGGTCAGACTGCGGGTGCAGGCTACTCGGCGACTCTGAAGAGCAATCCGACGGGGGATGAAACACAGGTCTCCTGCACGTTTGCTCTACTAACTCAAGCTCAGACTTGGTTCGCGAACCATCCGGCGGTGATGAAAGCATTTGAAGTCCTCAA